>DATCRE010000589.1:0-50439 GCA_036569145.1 Cyclobacteriaceae bacterium | reverse complement strand
AATCCAACATAAGCATTCTGTCTCATCTTGATAGTCTTCGAATTTTGCATTAACCAGTTGATGCCATCTTGTGAATAGTAAGCTGAAACAACGGTATCTTTTCTCACCAGTCTTAGCCACTTGGCATCAGGTTGATTGCTTACAATATCCTCAACAGCATTAGACGTTGTTGCCGTTCTTGAAATGAACTCTTTTATGCTGGTTGGCGTGTTTGTTAACGTTGCATGAATGGCATTAGTAGTAACGGTATCACGAATCGTTACCCCTGCCCTCGCATACGATCTCGTATTTTGCTGATCAGCTATACGTGTTACTATACCAACATTACCTGAGATACGCTGATAGGCAAACTGAAACATGTCGGTCTGGAAATATATATCAGAACCTGAACCATATAGTGTAAATGTGCTATCAGTAGGTTGTGCATTACCAGTTATTCCAACAGCGCCCACATCAGCATGTTTCCATGTATTCGATAGTGCGTTACTGATTGGTGTCGCGCTTAGTTCATTGCTTACACTGCTTCCACCTGTACCAACTGCTTCGATACTATAGTAGTACGCAGTGCCGTTGCTAACAGTAGCATCATTGTATGCCGTTGTGGTTACAGTTGAAACAAGTGTATAAGGACCACCACTAACATCTGAACGTTTCACATTATAGCTGGAGGCTCCTGAAGATGCTGCCCAACTTAAGTCTATACGGCTATTCCATCCCGTAGCCCTTGCATTCGCGATGGCAGCAGGAGGCAGCAGAACGGTTGCTTCGTCTGAAGGAACACCTTCTTTGTTATCTGCCGATGACGATGTTACTACATAATAATATGTGCCATAAGTAGCTGTTGCATCTGTATACGAAAGCGCTGTTACGCCTGTAGCCAGTGTTGTATAAGGTCCGCCACTTACAGTTGCTCTTTTAACGTTGTATGATGATGCTCCTGATGAACTAGTCCAATTCACCAAAACATTTTTGTAGCTACCCGCAGCTGTTACTGTTGATGGTTTAGCAGGTGCGAATTCATTTACTAACGCAACTATCTCTGACGTGCTTAATGATTTATTGTAAATGCGAATATCATCCAACACACCATTCAGATATGGATCTGCCCACTGTGACTTACCAAAATAGTTCTGTGTTGTGGTACCCATGCTACTTGGAGTAAGAGCCATAGCAGAATTACGTCCCACTTCTACACCATTGATATACATAATGGCCGTAGTACCAGCTTGTGTAACAACCATGTGTGCCCATTTGCCGGCTTGCAATGCAGTAGAACTATTGATTCCATTTTCAGCTACTGAAGCTGTGCGGATAGCAAAGCGTGGTACACTTCCATTGCTAACAGAAAGGAACATGTAATTACTTGTACTCGTACCAAAATCAAACACTCGTGACCATGTGCTTAATGCATTTGGTTTTACCCATGCTGAAATAGTAAAGTCAGTGAGCGTGCTTACAATACCGCTTGGCATAGAAACATAAGGTGTGCTGCTGGCTGGATTGAAAAGAATACCTGAACCGGAAACACCCGTTGTCCAGCTTATTCCAGTGCCACCATTTAACGTACCTGTTCTGGTACTCCAATAGTCTGCCGTTGTCGTTCCTGTATTTTCATTCATAGGCCAGTAACTCCATGCATACGTAAAAGGAGTTGCACTCACTTCAGCTGAATTAGCCGACTCGCCAGAAACATTCTTTGCCGATACAACATAGTAGTACGTCACACCATTTGATGTTGTGTTATCCACATACGACGTAGTGGAAGTCACACCTAATAAAGTATAAGGGCCACCTGTTACGCTCGCTCTCTTCACGCGATACACAGCAGCATCAGAAGCAGCACGCCACGTAAGCGTAACTTTTGCATTGCCAGGAATGCCAGCAACGCTTGAAGGCACGGCTGGTACATTAGGCACAGAAGTTATCGCTACAGAAGCTTCGTTCGAAACAAAGCTTTCATTGCTTCCGGAAATACTTGTTACTACATAGTAGTAGTTAGCCATCAACGCAGTTGTATCAATGTAGCTTGTTGCTGTTATACCAGCACCGATAGTTGAATAAGGGCCACCGCTTGTTGTAGAACGTTTTACATTGTAAGCGGTAGCTTTAGCAGACGCTGTCCATGAAACAGAAACATTTTTATAAGCGCCACTCGCTACTACATTGGTTGGTGCCTTCAACACTTCTGTATTCATAACCGAAGAAATTTCAGAAGCTGTAAGACTTCTTCCGTAAATCCGGAAATCATCAACTGAAGCGTTCAGATAAGGATCATTGCTGAATTGAGACTTTCCTATATAATTTAAGGTTGTATTACCTAAACTGGAAGGTGAAAGCGTCATGGCAGTATTAGAACCCACTACTACACCATTGATATACATCATAGCGGTAGAGCCAGATTGTGTAATGGCAATGTGCGACCATTTACCTGTTGTTAACGCTACTGAACTATTGATAACCTTTTCCCCCACTGACGGTGTCCGTATAGCATAACGTGGCGTGCTGCCAGTGCTCATGGCAAAGAACATGTAATTTGTTGTACCCGATCCAAAATCAAACAAGCGCATCCAGTTTGTGATGGTGGTTGGTTTAACCCAGACTGAGATGGTAAAATTTGTTAATGAACTGACAATGCCACTCGGTAATGAAACATAATTTGTGCTGGTGCCTGCCAGGTTTATGGCTGAACCTTGTATGCCTGGTACACGTGTGCCTGCATTCAATGTTGCGGTTTTACCTCCCCAAACATCAGCTATAGAACTGCCCGTTGTTTCATTGAAAGGCCACCAATTGTATGCTGTCGATTCAGGTGTGGCAACAGCTTCATTTGAGTTAGCTGATTCTCCGCTGATGTTCTTAGCAGTGACAACATAATAATATGTAGTTGCATTTGAAACTGTATTGTCTACATAGGATGTATCCGTTACAGCAGTCGCTATCGTTGTGTAGGAACCACCAGAAACTGTAGATCTCTTGACGGTGAAGCTTTCAGTATACTTATTAGGACTCCACCTGAGATTAATTTTTGCATTGCCATTAACAGCAGATAATGAACTTACAGCCGACGGTACTGGCGGTGATAATGTAGTTACCGTAGTCTGCCCGGAGTTTGTGCTTTCACCAAAGCTGTTGCTGGCCGAAACCACATAGTAGTACGTAACATTATACGACAATCCTGTGTCCGTATAAGTTGTATCAGTAACGCCTGTTGCAACGGTAGTATAAGGTCCGCCACTTGTTGTACTGCGCTTGATTGAATAACCTGTTACAAGTTGCGTGGTGCTGAGTTTATTCCATGTCAAGAGTGCTTTTGCCAATCCTGCATTTGAAGCTGCTAAGCCAGCAGGTGTCGATGGTACTGCGTTTGTATTTACAGTAAGCACTAACGTTCCTGTTGTTGTGCCCTTATCAGTCACAGCAGAAATCGCGATAGCATATACGCCAGTGGAAGTTGGTGTGCCACTGATAACCCCGGTTGTACTATTAATCGTTAAACCTTGAGGAAGTCCTGTAGCACTGCTGGAAAGTATGGTGCGATTAGAAGTAAGTGTATATGTAAAAGATTGACCAACGGAAATCACTCCTGTTGCAGCGCTTGTGATGTACGCAGGCACTGTTCTTTCATCAAGAAGAACTATATCATTGCCTGTTCCTCCTTTGTAAGTGATTTGAAAATTATAATTTCCAATCGTAATGGTAGAATATTCCGGCAGGCCATTGAATGTACCAACGACAGCTGCAGAGCCTGTGTTATTGATTAGTGTGAAATTTGTACCTGTTGGTAATGTTCCTGAATTAATATCTGTCAAACTCAACGTAGCATTATTGAGCGTAACACCACTAGCCACAATTCCATCAGAGGTTACATTCGAGCTGCTGATTTCAATGGCTAACGTTGCGCCTGTTGCTGCAGTAAGTGTATTTGTAGTCGTGAATATACCCAAGCCATCATCACCAGGTGATAATGTTCCACCATTGTTTACAGTTACAGAAGCAGAGCTTAAACCTACTCCACCAAAGATACCACCATTAACTGTTACAGGACTTGCAAAATCATTGTTCACATAAAACTTACCAGACTGTACTGTAGTAGTACCCCAATATGTATTTACTCCAACAAAACGTTGTGTTCCTGTTCCTACTTTAACAAATGAAGTACCGTCTGAAGCTGTACCACCATACGTTGCATCCGTATTCAGCGCACCGATGCTGAGTATAGGACTTGCACCTCCGAAGGCATGCATAGAACCTACACCCGCGAATTCACCAAACTCTATCGTTCCGTTAAATTGTAGTCGCAGACAGTCAGCACTAAAATTCGGATTAAATTCCCATTTCGCTTTAGCGCTACCAGCGGCAGCAGACGTAATGGCCATGCGGAAAAAAGATGTACGCTTGATGGTAGTGAATTTGCCTGTGAACGCACTATTATCTCCACTGAAAGTATAGTATGGATAACCATAGCTACACTCAAGAGAGAAATTGCCATCACCAATAAATCTGCCTGCGAATTCCATACCACCTGGATTTGTTATCGCATAGTTATTTGTATTAGTGGCAAGATAAACGTCATTGTAAATTTTGGCATAACCAGAATTTACAAGACATCCACCCTTAAGATAAACGGGGCCTGTACCAAATGCACCTCCTGTTGGCGCTCCAATTGCACCAGTGCCAGTGCCCATGATATTTAAAGCATAACTAGGTGTACCCCATACGCCGTTCCAGCTTCCATATACAGTTGTTCCACCGGAGTACGTGTTTGATCCACCGATGGTAGAACCCGTTGCAGTGGTGTTATTTATGGTTATACTTCCTGTTCCGCTTATAGCACCCAAAAGTTGCGTGCTGCCCGTATTTGAATTAACAGCAAGAACATTACGCAATGTCAACGGCGTGTTAATAGTCTGAAGTGAAGATGAGTTATTGGTTATTTCAGTTCCCGGCATTAAAACATTACCACCGATGGTATAGGCCGGAGCATCAGCATTAAAAATGAGTTTGGATACTTTTAAACTATCCATATCATTTGTAAGTGTTGCTGAGCTTGATGCACCAAAGACTAAACTTGCATACGTCGGAGGAACAGCTGATCCTTCCCAGTTACTTCCAAGATTCCAATTGCCAGTCGTTGGACTTGCCGCCCACTTTACTGTTGTTGATCCGGGAGTTCCTGATTTCTCTACAGAGTTTTCACTTTCTCCTGCATCAGAAACAGATGAGATAACATAATAATAAACCTGGCCGTTAGTCAGTCCATTATCTGTATAAGTTGTAGCCGTGACTCCGGTAGCAATTGTAGTATAGGGTCCACCCGTTGCAGACGAACGTTTTACATTGTAACTCGTTGCACCATCAGCCGCAGCCCAATTGATCGTAACGTTGCCAACTCCACCTGAAACGACAACGCTATCTGAAATATCAGGGAGCAGCGTAATCAATACTTCGGTTGATGGTGTACTTTCAAGACTGCCTGAGAACGCTTCGACTACATAATAGTTAGCTTTGGGCAATGCTGCATCATCAACAAATGTGGTATCGGTGATATTGGAAGCAATAATGGCATACGGACCTCCTGAAACAGCGGAATGTTTTATAGAATAGCTTGACGCGCCTGGTGATGCCGACCATGATAACCCGACACTATAGGTATTTACCGGAACAGCAGTAACCGTTAGAGGCGCTGATGGTGCTACGCTGTTGGCAATTTCAATTTTAAGAACCGCACTCGCTGTACCATTTGCATTGGTTGCTGTAATGGTGGTGTATGATGTACCAAAAGCTGTTGGTGTTCCGGAAATAACTCCTGTTGCTGCGTTAATGCTTAAACCATCGGGCAAATCTGTTGCGCCGAAAGATACAGGAGCATTGGTGCCCGTAACGGTATAACTAAAGGCTGAACCTACACTTCCTGAGGCTCCGAGGCTGCTGCTTATAACAGGCGATCCTGCAGGTGACGTATTCGTAATAGAAATATTAGAAAACGTAGAGGTATTTAATTTTGAAGTGCTATTGGAAGCCACTACCAAACCTATGTAAGTGGTACTGGGCAATGCTATTTCTGCTTCCGCAACACCTGACCAGTTTATAGAGTCATTCGAGTGTAACAGGGCAACGCGTGTACCTCTGCGCACAAGCTTTAACCATTGTGGTATACCACCCGGATTTGTTTGGAGGCCTTTAGTCGCTGGTGTATTCCACGAGGTGCTTGTTTTACTCCAGGCCGAAGCACCACGCCATGTAGCAAGCATGCCACCACCTGCGGGCATAAACAATCCTACATATTTAGCATCAACAGCAAGTGACTCACGCATCATGATTCCGACGCGAACATTGTCACCCGTATTTTCGATAGAAGTTACCCGCGCAATGATGGAAGCATCGTCAGTTACTTTTTGAAAAGAAAAATGAAATGCATCTACACTTGAGTTGGGTGGAACTGGTAAAGAGCCTGCACCTTGTATAGTCCATACGCCATTGTTATACGTCGTACTTCCCGCAATGCCCGTAGTGCCTACATCAGCACTTGTGAGCGAAGTAATGGCGCTTGTTTTTGGATATATAACAGCCTCAGGTTGCGTAGCCGTTGAGTTGTCTGAACTTTTAAGAAAAAGGAAAGTATAAATGTCATTACCTTTCAAATCAATAAACCGGTCTGTGAATGGTGTTGAAATTCCTTTTCGGTTTGTGTAAGCATTGCTTATAATGTTGTAAGCATTGAATAATGATTTTGGTGAGCCATCATCGGCCCAGCCTGTATAATATGCGTATGGTCCACCGAAAGGTATGAAGGTTAAATTAGAAGTGCTTAAATGATAGCGACAATATAACTCGCATATCTTTAGCAAACGATTATCCATTTCTGAGAACAAATCCACACCTTGCTTCCAGGCTACTTCTGCTCCCCATATCAGTGCTTGTACTCCTCCTCTCCAGTGACCTTCATCACGACCTGCGTCACCTATCTGACCGTTAGGAAGACTATTGTACAAGCCGCCGCCAACATCAGTACGATATGAGTTTATCGCCTGGTTCCATTTCACTGCATCATCTAAAAAAACGGCAACGCTTAACGCTGCTTTCAATTGGATACATCCCTGGTTCATAGGGCGCACAGGATTAGGAACATCTAATTCGGGCCATATTACATTATTGAAATAACTGTTTACGTGGCTTGTATTAGCAGCTGTCCAACCTGAGTAAGTTGATTTTAAGATGTCAGCACCTGTTACAAAATATTCACTGTAATCTCCCAGTGCAAGAAAAGTTTCTTCACCCTCCCATCTCGTATTGGTTGTTGCCCAACTGTCGAGTATAGCTGTTGCTTTTGCAGCATAGGCGGTGTTGCTTGTAAAGACTGACATCAAGCTTAAATGAAAAATAGCCCGCATGTCATTTTGCCATTGTGTAAGATGTACATCAGGAGCACGTCCAACAGTGGCAAACGGGCCTTGCATACCATAATTCAATGAAGAGTAAGAACTGCTGGCAAAGGATGCATACAGGCTGGTCCACGGTTCTTTTCCATTGACAATATTTGTTTTTAACTGATTAAGATCATCCGATGTGAAAGGAATTCCCGGGTGTACAAAAGACTGGGCTTTCAGTTGTGATAGTGATCCCGCAAACAACAGTATCAGGAAAATTCTTTTGAGTACTCCCGCAGTTGTACCAGAATTCCTCTTGCGATTGATCGGGATATTTGATTTGTTATGTATCATAATGATGAATTGATTATTTTAAAGTGACCTCAATATTTTATAAGTTTTTTGGTGATACTTCCTTTCGCATTGCTTATATCCATGAAATAATAGCCAACTGAAATTTTATTGAGCTTTAGTACATGCTCAGCACCTTTTACCTGCAGTGAATACAAAGTCCGGCCATTACCATCACGGAACATCAGCGTAGCACCTGATTCAAAATCATGTCCCAGCTTTACAGTAATCTCATCGGTTGCCGGATTTGGATAAATGATAACCTGTTCATCATTCTCATTTGCAATTACAGTTGGTGTAGCGGTGGCAGTTTCTACTCTGGCTACAGAAGTAGCGGGCACGAGTTGCCATTGTTGGTTGTTGCCACCGTTGTATGTCCATTGTTGTACGTTGGCACCATCGGCCGTGGAGCCACTGGCTACATCCAACGCCTTTCCACTATGCACAGGTGTAATGCGATAATACCCACCGGTTGTTGGTGTGAAGGTGAAGCGTTGATTATTGCCACCGTTGTAAGTCCAGATTTGAACATTAGCGCCATCGGCGGTGGAAACACCAGCGACATCAAGTGATTTACCACTGCTTAGCCCAATGATTTTATATTGGCCACTCCCCAGGTTTGTTAACGTCCATTGTTGACAATTACAACCGTTTAAAGTCCACTGCTGCACGTTCGTGCCATTAGCCGTACCGTTATTGGTTACATCAAGCGCTTTGCCGCTGTGTCGTGCAATGATTTTATATGTTCCATCAGGGATTGGCTGAGCGCTTCCGGAAATAACAGCTACGTTGTCAAAAACAGAAGTGTCTAATGCACCGGTTGTACTACCTGAGCAGGCAGCAAGGCCAACGTAATACGTAGTTGCCATCGCAACCGTACTTGTTCCCACAGTAAACCAGCTTGCACCATCAGAAGATTCAAATGCTGTGAAGACATTGCCAACACGTTGCAATCTAAACCAGGCTGTTGTCCATGTATAGTCGTTGCCAGCTGCCCAGGTCATTGATCCTCCTGTTGAAGATCGTGTGCCAAAGCCAGCCTGACGCCAACCAGTATCACCAAGCTTCATCACCAGTGCCATGGCATTTGTAGCCAGTGATTCACGCATCATAATACCTGTTTTACTCAACGTGCCGCTAATAGATACAAGCCTAGCTGTAATAGTGAAATCGCCTGTAACACTTTGGTATGCGTAGCCAAATGAATCGGCAGTACCACCGATACCTGTGCCTGAACCCGTAACATTAAAAGTTCCATTGGAAACAGTAGCATAAGCAGCACTACCTGTAGCACTCACAGTACCGATGTCTTGTCTTGCCCATCCTGAAGGCAATGCCCCCGCGGCAATAGGTGTAGCACTTGCTTGGGCAGAATTTGCACTCGTGCCTGACTGGTTAATAGCAGCCACAACATAGTAGTACGTTGTGCCATTCGTTACTGATGCATCTGTATACAGCGCCGTAGTATTGTTAGACCATGATGCAATGCTTGTATAAGGTCCGCCGCTTGTTGTTGCACGCAATACATTATAGCCTTGTGCAGTGGCACCGTTAGAAGGCGCCCATTTCAAAAACACCTGGCCAACACCTGCCGTCGCTGTAAGTCCTGTAGGTACAGGCGCGATAGCTGAAGGTGGATATGGTGATGAAGCTGCAGCTTGTGTAAATGTTAATGTGCCATAACCAAAGTGATCTATGCTTCCATGTTCAGGTCGCATCAATTGTGCCATGGCTTGTATGTTGGGAGCGCTTAATCCTTTTCGTACAACGTAATGATTATAGAGTAATTCCCATACAGGACGATCATCCAAACGACCACGACCATTTATAGAAACCCATGATTGATTCGCCCCCACGCAGTTGTTATAATATTGATAGGGAACATAGCGCCACAAGTTGGTTTTCGCCACATACTCGGCTCCGGCCATCAATCGATTGCTGCTATAGCCAAAAAGATCGAGGCCCTGGTTCCATGCTACTTCACAGAAATAACCCATCATGCCAACACCAAGCTGAGCATGCTCCTGGTCACGACCACTCTCTTGCCATTGTCCTAAACTACCCGGATGTAAAAAGGTAACAGCATTAGCAATGCTTCCCATTCCGGCGCCACTTTGAAAATATGTTACAGCCTGGTTATACTTCGCTGCATCATCGCAGAGAACACCAATGGTCATGATGGCTCCGATATTGCAGATATCCCAATTAGCCCAGTAGTTGCTGATACAAGCGCCCCTGTGATTCACCAGGAAATCATTGCAGACAGGATAGAGATACGTAATCATCATGTTTTTAAAAGTTGCAAAGTCAGTCGCTGACCATCCGGGATAAATCCGGAGAAGCTCCCCTACCATTGCAAATTCAAAAATGGGAATACCACTCAGACCAGGTATATCCGTACCGGAAGGAACCTGGTTTACTGTTGAAGACCATGCATTACAAATTCTCACAGCACAGTCTGCATAACTTACGTCACCAGAGATGTACCATCGAATAGCATTGAGATAAGCGGCATGTGCATCTCTCGACGCCCGTTGACGATTGCCGCCCATGTTTGCCAAGGGGGCAGCGGTATAGGTGTTTTGAGCTTGCGAATCTGTAATAAGAACATTCCAATCATCTATCCAGGGATGAGCACCTGCGGCCACCTGCGTTTTCATACGATCAAGGTCGGCCTGATTATGCAAACCTCCGGGATGTACGAAAGTTTGCGCATGAGATATTAATACATTGGCTGTTATCATAACAACCATCAACAGCACACTTGCCAACCCATTAAAAGATGTGGCCATTCCGGGTATTACCAGGTTTGGTCTTTTAGTTGAAGTTTTCATAGTATGGGGTTTCTTTTGTAAATCAATAAACTGAATAAGATATTCCTGCTACACTGATCTGAATTTGTCGGGATATTCTCTATCCAGACAATGACCATAATCCTGTCATGTTCAGAGGGAAACTTCCTCGTAAATACGTTGACTGATTATGATTGATTGTTAATCTTTTATTAAATGATATGGAAAGAGTTAAGAGTAGTCTTTCCTGTTTCAACGGAAAGACTACTTGTAATCATTATGTTACCAATTGGAGTTCTGTGTTAAAACACCATTAGATGAAGTAATGTACGCTGAAGGAATTGGGAAGTGACTAAATTTCTCGTAGTCAAAATTGGTTCTTCCATACGTATCGTGTAATAAAGCGTAGGTATAACCTGAGCCATCAGTACCATCAGGATTAGCAACTTTATTGTAGCGCACTAAATCGAACCAGCGATTAAACTCCATCGCCAACTCTACTCTGCGTTCATGCCAGATCGCCAGACGCAACGTAGCCTTATCGGTAGCAGTGATTTCGGGAAGTACACCGGCCCCACCATTTTCACCAGCAGCTACAGAGGCTGCAAATGTTTTGTTGCCACGTGCACGATAACGAATTTGTTCAAGATATTTCTGTGCATCGGCTGTGTTTCCTAATTCATTGCTCGCTTCGGCATCGATCAAAACAATATCAGCAAAACGTAAGAACATAGGATTTACATTCTGGAAATTGAAGTTGCTGTTATTCCAGTACGAGTAAGGCCAGATAAGTTTTTTGTTAGCATATTTTGTGTTTGTACCAGATCCGCTGAAATCAACAGCACCGTTGTTGTTGAATCCGGGAATAGTATCATTAACACCTTTGATCATCAGAGAAGCTTTAAGTCTTGGGTCGCCGCTTTCGTAAGCATCATATAAACTTTGAGATGGCACAAGGCATGCGTTAGCACCTAAGCTTTTCAAACCTTGCCATTGTAAAAACGGACTATACCAACGACCTGTCCAGATGGATGAATTAAATATAAATCCACCAGGCATCATGTTTTCAGCGCTGTAAAGATTATCAGGACTGAACAACGCACGATAGTTTGAGAAAAGACTGTACTCTCCCCCATTAATTACCTGCTCAGCATATAACTTGGCGTTAGCATAGTCTTGCTCATACAAATAAACTTTTGCCAACAAGCCTTGCGCTGTTCCTTTCGTTACTCTTCCCAAACCTGATGTTCCCCATTGGGCTCTCGTCGGAAGGTTATCGATTGCAAATTTTAAATCAGAAATTACAAGGGCAATAATTTCAGCATGCGTGCTTTTCGGAATGTTATATTCAACCAGTGTTGGATCGTGATCACGTAAAGGTGCATCGCCAAATACATTGGTAAGATCGAAGTTGTAATAGGCACGGAAGAACTTTCCTTGTGCTTCATACAGTACTCCTGAAACTTTTGCATTTGATTTATTAGCGTTATCAATTACCAGGTTGCAATAGTGGAGATTTTGATACGTACGATCCCAGTATTGCTGCACCCAACCATTGCTTGCCAGATAAGTATAATTTGCAAACACCTGGTCGAAATCAACTGTTGTTCCTGAAATAAAATCATCGGCACATGCTTCATGCGTACCAAATTGCTGGCGGCCTAAACCATATTCACGCCAGTTGATAGAACCATAAAGCCTGTTAACAGCCATGTTCAATACAGTAGAATCTGATGATAACGTGGCTGTAGATAACACCCCAAGAGGCTCTTTATCCAGGAAACTGTCGGAGCAGGAAGCGAAGGCAAAAAGGCTCAACGCTATAGATATATATTTAATCTTCTTCATCGCTTTATCAAATTAAAATTTTGCGTCTAAACCAAATTTAACCATGCCTGTAACGGGGTATGTGCGGAAATCATCACCCATAGTGGTTACACCATACGAGTTTGAAACTTCAGGTGAGAAACCTTTGTACTTTGTGATGTAAAAGAGATTGCTTCCATTTACGTAGATGCGCAAGTTTGAAATTTTGATCTTGCTCAGCATGTCCTTGTTAAAGGTGTAGCCTAACTCAACATATCTTGGTTTTATGAAGCTTGCCTTGGCTATGTTAAAGTCTGATACTTCTGAAACACTTGTACCCGTAGCATAACGTGGTATGCTGGTGTTGGTGTTCGTTGGCGTCCATGAGTTAAGCCATTCTGTATTAAGATTTGAAAGACCTGAACTTATAAACTGGTTACGTGTAACGTTGTAGATTTTAGCACCAAAGCTTCCCATCAAATCAATAGCAATATCAAATCGCTTATAGGCTGCCGTTATTGTAATACCGCCAACAAATTTAGGATTAGGATTGCCGATATCGGTTTTATCATTCACATCAACATAACCATCACCGTTTACATCTTTAAATATCAGATCGCCAGGCTTGAGGTTTGACCAGTATTGCTTATTCGCTACGCCAGATTTTTCAACAGCTTTTGCATTCAACTCATCAATCTGTGCCTGAGTTTGTGCAATACCCTGAACTTTGTATCCATAGAATTCACCAATTGGATAATTTCGTGCAAACATGTGATCTGATGGTAACATCCAATCTCCAAAGCCCTTACTATCTACACCAAGCTGAGTAACTTTGTTTCTGTTGATGCTTCCGGTAAGTCTGATTCCATAGCTGAAATCACTTCCAACTTTATCATCCCAGCTCACTAAGAACTCAAACCCTTTGTTGTTTACAGTACCGTTGTTTGATACTGTAGCACCAAAGCCTGTTGAACCTCCTGGAATCGGAACGGTAACCAACAAGTTCTTAGTACTGCGATTATAATAGTCTACTTCTAATTTTAATTGATTGTTATGTGTTGCAAACTCTAAACCCAGATCGCTTTGTTGTGAAACCTCCCAGGTAATGTTAGGGTTGTTGGCTACCACTGTTGTTGCATTGGTATAGAATGTACGATTGAATACAGCATCATACCATGAATCTGTTGCCAGTGTTGAGTAGGTTAAGTAGTTTGAAATTTTATTGCTACCAATCTGTCCCCAGCTTCCACGCACTTTCAGGTTGTCAATCCATTTAATGTTCTTCATGAATTCCTCGTTCGAAACACGCCATCCAAGTGCTACTGATGGAAAGTATCCCCAACGATTTCCTTTTGCAAATTTTGAAGAACCATCAGCACGGAATGTACCCGTTAACAGGTAGCGATCTTTGAAAGAATAGTTAGCTCTGAACAAGTAAGAAAGTATAGACTCGCTCGTTGGCTTACCTGTTGAATTGTAGCTTATGCTCGTAATTGGAAGCGACTGTATATAACGGTAGTTATCATCTGTAGAAAGCAGATTAGCACCTAACAGATCAAGTGTTTTTGTATTTTTATTCTGCGCTGTATAACCTGCAAGTAAATTAAAATTATGATCACCAATTCTCTTATCATAATTAAGTGTATTCTCCCATAACCAGGTGAAAGCATCTGAATACATAGTGCCTACCGTGTTGGAACCATTAGATTGGTTAGCACCAAGATTGTATTTAGGTGAGAATGAAGTTCTGTAGTCGTGTGTGTAATCAATACCATAGCTGCTTCTGAACGTCAGACCTTTGATAAGCTCATAATTCAACCAGCCGTTGCCTACAAACTCAATTGGATTGTCCTTAATGTCTTTGTTGTAGTACAGCGCTGCATAAGGATTCACGATATCAACATCTTGTCCAGGTGTAAACAATCCGGTAGGTTGCTTTACAGGAAGCAATGGAGAAATGCGATAGACAGAATTCAAACCACGACCACCATTCCATTGTGAATCTCCAGTATAATGACGAGAAGAGAATGTGATGTTATTTCCAAGTGTTAGCCTCTTCGTTAACTTGTACTCATTGTTTGCACGAAGTGTTAAACGATCAAAGCCGGTGTACTTCAATACACCATCTTGCTTAAAATAATTGGCGCTGATATTATATTTAACATTATCACTTCCGCCGGCAATAGAGAGTTGGTAATCATTGACATAACCAGGTTGAGTTACCTGATTCAACCAGTTTGTTCCTCTGCCAACAGTATCAGGATCGTACATTGCTGCACTACCTTTGTTTGCCATGAAAAGATTAACCAATTGAGCATACTGTTTTCCATTAGCAGTATTGTATTTATTCGTCAGGAATTGAAAACCTGAACGTGCTGAAAAGTTTACAACAGGCTTGCCACTTTGCCCTTGCTTTGTAGTAATCAAAACAACACCGTTGGAGCCTCTTGATCCATAGATAGCAGTAGCGGAAGCATCTTTCAACACTTCGATTGATGCAATATCGCCACTGGCTAAAAAGCCAATGCTGCTCACCATCATTCCATCCACTACATATAGAGGACTAGCGTCTCCGTTTGTTCCAAGTCCCCTGATAAACACAGCAGGATCAGCACCTGGAGTACCCATATTTCTAATATCAACACCGGGAGCTTTACCTTGCAATGCTTCTGCAATGTTGCTTCCGCCAATGTTACGCACTTCGCCGGATTTTATAGAGGCAACTGAACCTGTTAAATCTGATTTGCGCTGTACACCATAACCAACAACCACAACTTCTTGTAATGATTGAACATCAGGAGTCAACGTAACATTTACGACTGACTGATTAGAAACAGCTACTTCTTTTGAAGTATAACCAATAAATGAAAAGATGAGCGTAACATTTTCTTCCGGAGTAGATAGGCTGTATTTTCCATCATTATCCGATGTTGTTCCAAGTGATGTCCCTTTAATCAAAACATTAACACCGGGTAATGCCGCACCTGCTTCATCTTTAATTACTCCAGAAATGAGCTTGTCATTCTGGCCAAAGGCCTTTATGCCTGGGGCGAAAATACCAATCAGAAAAAACATGAGTAAGTATGTCTTTCTTGACCAGTATAATGATCTCTGAATTTGTAATGTTCTATTCATAGTTTATAGGATGGTTTTAGGTGGAAGAACTACTTCTTTACTAGAATTCAACGTTGGACTTGCCATTTCCCAATCACGCGTTGGCCGGGCCGGCTTCGACGGCTGTTGCCAGCCAGACCTGACTTTTGTGTACTTATTTTTCATAGGTTATTAGGGTTTAGTTTTACAACTCCCTGCCGGATGGAGCAGGCTTTATAAAAGCCACCACAACCAGCAAAAAGACAACCCAAAATTGCTCAGGAAATGAAAAAACGAGTATGAATTATTGCTCAAAGAGCATAAGCAATAGCTCATTTCAACCGTTTGAAAGCGTTTTTACAACGATTACAATGAGTTTCTGTGGGAAACTGGAAAGAAGACGACTTATACTGGAACTATGAGCACTTTTTAAGGAAAAGTGTTCCAAGTCAGGTAATGGACGGAAGGCTTTAACATCTCCCTTTGGACATTATTAGCTTCCCTTTGGACTAAAACAAAACTGTTGGCAACAAGAAACCTAATGAACCCGGGGCTTTACGATATGTCGGGTAATGTAAGAGAATGGTGGGAAGATTGGTTTAAAGATGCTGCCACTACCAGACAAAGCGTAAAAGGTTCTGACCAAGGTTTTCGTATATGTCGGAGTAGATGAGGTAAATACTTCATTTAAGTAAACTATCAGATTTTTATTATTTCGTTAATTATATGGGGAATAATATCCACACAATTCTAACTAAAGTTAATTTTTATATAGTGTAAAAATAATTACAAAGACTATTCTACTGTAACGGGCAATCAAATTAGTCCATCTGGCGATTCATCTTTGTTCGCCTATATCTTCTACTCTACTTTCGATTAGTGAGACGTTTCATGTGTGGATGGATAACTGACTGGTTTCAATAAACTATGAAAAATCTAATGAATTGGATTGCAAAGACCCTGCAACCAATAAAGACAGCCGTAATTATAGGCGTTGTAACAATTAACTGTTTCTCTCAATCTTCGGAACCACCAATTCCTACTCTCTTCACAAAAAAATGGTCTGGCAAAAACGGATTAATCTCCAACGAGATCACTTCTTCCATTCAGACTACATCAGGTTTTTTATGGATGACATCACATCATGGACTCATGCGCTTCGATGGTAACGATGTAGATCTTTTCGACCAGGATAATGTACCAGTTTTAAAAACAGGCCTGTTTGAAAAATCGTATGAAGATACTCGCGGCACACTTTGGTTTACGTCACACTCCAATGGAATAATTCAATTTAAAGACAATGTCTTCAAAACATTTCCTGAAACACCAAATGCGAAACTACAGTCAGTTCATTGTCTTCTGATTGCAGATAAAAACACAATCTGGGTCGGTACAACAAACGAAGGCTTATATCGCATTGCGAATAATACAGTACAAGCCGTGGGCAACTCCTTAATGCAAGGCTTCACTATTCTCGACATTGTAAAGGACAACAAGAATAATATCTGGGTTGCTACGGAAGGCAATGGACTTATAACGTATAATGGAACTTCACTAAAGCAATTTACAACTTCCGATGGCTTACAAAGCAATTTTATTAATGCACTCGCCGTAACCAGCGATGATAACATTCTTGTCGGGACTTCAAGTGGATTAAATATTATATCTGACAACCGTATTACATCTCTTGCTTCATTAGCCGATATTCAAATCAACTGCATAGCGATCGATTCAAAACAACGGGCATGGATAGGAACTGACACAGGATTAACACGGATCCTCTTAGTTAAAGATGGCAATAAGGTTGAATCAGTTGGTGATGAAAATAATTTTCCCTACTCTCAAATTACAAATATTTCCATTGGCGAAGGTAGTAACTATTGGTTAAGTACGTTTAGAAATGGTTTAATACAAATTATAGATCGCGGCATCACCAATTATAGATCAGGAGAAAACCTACCCATAAATACAATCGCCAGAATTGGTTGTGGTCCACAACAATCCATACTCATCGCATCTGAAAATGGAGAACTGATAAAGATGATCGATGGAGTATTTTCACCACTATCCACTACTAAAAAACTCAGGGGTATCGTTATCAATGATATTTTCACTGACAGCAAAAACAATATCTGGATTGGCACTCAACATGGTATTTTAAAAATCTCTCCTGATAAAAAAGAAAAATGGTTAACAACAGCAGACGGATTGCCCTCCAATGATATTTATAAAATTACAGAAGATACTTCAGGAAGTATATGGTTTGCAAGTCAATCAAAAGGGTTGGCAAAATTTCAAAATAATCATTGCTCCAATATTTATAATACAACCAATGGTCTTCACTCCGACGCCATAAGATCAATGCTAGCTGATAAAAGTGGCACGCTCTACATCGGTACAAATGGTGGCGGCCTGAGCATTCTTACAGCCGAGGGGAAAATTAAAACATGGCCTATCCTGTTGAACGACAAAGATGTTGTGATTTATAGCATTCATAAAGATCGACGCGAACAAGTCTGGCTCACCACCAATTTTGGGTTGTACAATTTTAATGGTAAAGCTTTTAAAAATATCGAGTTAAAAACGCCGTTGCCGGGTGCTTCATTCTATGATTGGATTGAAGATAAAAATGGAAACATCTGGGTAACAAGTAACGCTGGTGTTGTTCGCATGTACAAACCAGATGTTTTAGAATATATAGCAGGTAACATATCGTCAGTAGAAATAAAATTATTTGATGTTAACAATGGTATCATCAGCAGAGAAATGCTGGCTGCAAAATCTCTTCTTACTTCAACCGGCATCTGGGTCCCCTCACCTAGTGGAATAACAGTCATCAATCCTGATGGAATAGTGACTGATGAAAGTATACCATCTGTCTACATAAAATCGCTTAAGACAGATAAAACAATTTTTTCGCCTGATTCTGAAATTAAAATCAAGCCAGGAAATAATCGTTATACGATTAATTTTACAACACCTGAAGTATCATCTATCTCTCCCATCCAATATAAATACAAACTTGACAATGTAGATCGTTTCTGGGTGAATACTGGCACAGTTCATCAGATAGAATATACCAACCTTGATCCAGGAACTTATACCTTTCATATCATTGCTTCAACGGATGGAAATACCTGGTCTAAAAACGCTTCATCAATAGTCTTCACCGTTTCTCCTTACTTCTACCAAACGTGGTGGTTTACCACACTCATGATTTTGCTTGGAGCATCAATACTTTTTGTCATTTATAAATGGAGGGTGCGGGTCATAGAGAAAGCAAATCTCGAACTTCGTAAAGTTAATGGCGAACTGGATCGTTTCGTCTACAGTGCTTCGCACGATCTACGCTCTCCACTGTCGTCCATGATGGGCCTCATTTCTCTTGCCAGAAAAGAAGATCCGGCACTGGCTCATAGCTACATTATAAAAATTGAAGACTGTGTTAAACTACTTGATAAATTAATCCGTGACATTATTGATTTCTCCAGTAACTCACGCGCTACCAAATTTATTGAACAGGTAGATTTTCATAGCATTGTAGATGAGAGCATCAAAATGCATCAGTACATGAAGGGGTTTGAAGAATTAAAATGGAAAGTGGTTATTAATACCCCACACCTCTTTCATTCTGATCCGAAGAGAATAAAAATCATCATGAGTAATCTCATTTCCAATTCAATTAAATACCGAAATCCCAATGCGTCATCGGTTGTGGAGATTACTATTTCTACGCAAAAATCATTCTGTTATATTTCTGTTTCTGATAATGGTATAGGAATACCTGCAGAACACGTCGACAATATTTTCGATATGTTCTATCGCGCTCACGCCACCAGTCAGGGTTCAGGTTTAGGACTGTATATTGTAAAAGAAACAATATTTAAGCTTCATGGAAAAATTACGGTGAATTCCGAATCAGATAAAGGCACCACGTTTAAAATCATATTGCCAACGTTAAAAACCAATCAGCCCAAGATCAGAATTCCCTGGGGAAAATGGTCTTATTTACGTAAGCCAAAATTGACTGTGGCAGAATTGTAGCAATCCCTCAACTTTTCGTTAATATCGGAAGAGCGTGTTACTTCATTATTCGTGTGAATACAATTAAAAAAACAAACCCGGTTTTAATTGACCGGGTTTGTTTTATAGCTAGATCCTCTTGTTAAATGATTTAACCCAAATGCGCTGAGCTCCAACAAAAGTCTCAGGTGAAACCTTATCATAAAACTGTTTCACATCAAAGAAGTAAATATGAGGGCCTAGCTTCTTCAGTTTCTCACTCTCTACAAACGTAATTTTCATTGCTTCAATTTGCCGGTACTTGAGCGAGATGTTATCTATCGTGGCATCAACGTTTAAAAGCCTTATAGTACCATCTTGCTGCTCTTGTATGTTATTACCTTTGCTCCCATTCACTTTCCAGTTTTTGTAAACCAGTGGCGAAAGTTTTACATAGACATCGCCATACGAGAAAGCTGACTCTTCACGCTTTGGAACGAAGAAGCCAAGCGAAAATTTATTTTTTTCCTTATTGTAATTAGCCAGCAAGGTAGTTGCTTCGCGACTGCCAGCACGCATACCTGATGTTGCTACTTCTACATTTTTCCAGGCCACATTGTTATTGTTTTTTACAAACTGACCCAGGTCGGTCATTGTAGTTGAGTACGGCTCAATGATAGCCAACAAGCAGAAGTGTGCGTTGTCTGCTCCGAATGCTGCGTAGTCTGCTGGATTTGGCGGGTTCCATGCAAACTCTAGTATCGTTGAACTTCCGCCAGCCACAGCACCACTGGCTACGGGAGTACCTATCTCACCTCCCATTATGGCTGTGCCAACAGTAATGCCACCTGTCCAGGGATTAGGCCAACCAAGACCACTTGAAGCCTTCGCCCAATATAAATGTACGTTGGCACTGGCGGCAGTAGCACATCCTCTGTTTCTTACGCGCACATATACATAATTAGATGGTCCTGCTGGACGATAAATTGGATTCTGATGTTCCTGATTCATTGTTCCATCATTGTTGTTACGTACCCAGATGTCTTCGCTTACATAAAAGTCCGTTGATTCATTGTTGGGCTCATTACCAACATCTTCAGGGGTATCTTTCACAAACAGATCTGGCGTGCTACCGGCCGCAGGCGGAATTAATGCATCAGAAGAAAGTAATCCGGCTTGCGTAGTATACAACGTTGCAATCATCCTGTCTACCTGTCCTTGTGAAAACATAAGCATAGCTGGGTCGTCAACATAGTCCATATAACTCATAAACATGACACCAGGACTGGTACCTGTGCAACAGTCAGTAAGCGGAAATGTAGGTGTTCCAAAATTCATCTGACCTTGGTTGGGAGTATCATCAACATGATCAGTTCCGCTACATTCTGCAGAAGCATGACAAGCTGAACTCATATCCTGATCGTCGCCCCAGATATGAATCAGATTAAAAAAATGTCCGAACTCATGTGTGGCCGTTCGGCCTAAGTTATAATGTGGATCTGTAGTGTTTCCTAAAAATTGAAATCCAGTTACAAACCCATACTCGTTCAAGGGATCAGAAGGAAAGGAAGATGCACCTAAATATCCACAATCACCAACGGAGATACAAAGATCAGGCACAACCCAAATGTTTAAATATTTTCTGGTGTCCCAAGCATCATCACCACCTGTAGTGTTAAACTTGGCATTGTGTGCCACAAATGAAGTAGCCGTAACCATCTTCCTCACAATTCCGGTAGTGGGATTACAGGAAGGATCTCTTCTGCACAGTTGAAATTCTATGCGACTGTCGGCAGCTAACGCCGAAAAAGCACCGGGCACACTCCCAATGTCAGCATTCATTCTCCGAAAATCCAGATTCAGGCGATCAATCTGTTCGTTGATTCGGGCATCCGAAACATTCGTTGGATCAGTCACACTGTTATTGAAGAGTACATGTACAACAACCGGAATGATTAACCGGCCGCCACGCACTGACGCTTCGCCATCTTCGTGTGTATTGAATCGCTTATAGTACGCTTCAATATTTCGTTCAATGCTATCGGCAGTGACTTGTATCTTTGGATTTGTTTTAATCAATGCCGCATGATTCTCGGCAGCAATACACCGTTTAGCGGAATTTTTAAGTTCTTTATCACGACAACTAACAACAATCGCGATAAAAGCAAACAAGAAAATGAAGGGTCTTCTCATAATTTTTTTTGTTTTTTTTGCCTACTCTTTTTCGGATTTTCGGCTTCTTCCTGTCAATGCACAAAGCTTGACAGGCTGAGTAGTTTTATCAATACCCTATCGGGATGATTCTACTACCCCCATCAGGGTATTTCCTAAATCGTATTGCTACTCTTTCATTAAAAGAATACCACCAAAGAGGTATTGACTACACCCACTTCATTTTAGAACTTGCTAACATGCAGCTAATACAAAAAGTAATGTAATACTTGTTATCACTAGATCGTAGCAAAATGAAACGCATCATCACCTGCAGTGACGGAACCTGGAACAAACCGAACGCAAAAGAGGAAGGCAAAATCGTTCGCACTAATGTTCAAAAACTTTTTGATTACATCCTTACCCGTGATTCCAAAAACATACAACAGATTAAATTCTATGACGAAGGAATAGGAGCCGAAGGCAACACTGTTACTCGTTTATTCAACGGTGCCACTGGCAAGGGTATAGATGAAAACATTCTCGATATTTATAAGTTCATCTGCTGGAATTACGAACAAGGTGAAGATTTCGAAGATGAAATATATTTATTTGGATTTAGCCGGGGTGCCTATACTGCACGTAGCCTGGCTGGCCTTATCCGAAAGTGCGGCATCTTAAAAAAGAATGATCTCGTATTGTTTGATAAAGCCTATGATCTTTATCGTAATAAAGATGCTGCGCCTGATTCGGAGCTTGTAAAAAAATTCCGTAACGATTACAGTTATGAAGTTTCCCGGATAAAATTTATTGGCGTGTGGGACACTGTAGGCTCAATGGGTTTTCCATTAAACTTTCTTCAATGGTATAACAAAAAGAAATATTCATTTTATGATACCACACTGAGCAGCCTGATAGAAAATGCTTATCATGCTATTTCGGTAGATGAAAAACGCGGCAACTTCATACCAACATTGTGGACGAAGAGCACTAATCCAACACCACGTGATTTTAAACAAGTAATGGAACAACGGTGGTTTGCAGGTGTCCACAGCAATGTAGGTGGCGGCTATCCCGATGAAAGCCTGTCTGACATTGCCTTACAATGGATGATCGAAAAAGCCAGACAAGTAGGTATTGGCTTTGACGAAGAAACAATCAAGACTGATGTAAAGCCTGATGTAACCGGCACACTTTACAATAATCGCACGGGTGTATTTGCTTTAACATCCTCGTATGATAGAAAAATCACTGATGGCATCATAGACGAATCTGTATTTGCCCGCATGGATAAAGTGCCAGAGTATAAACCGAAGAATGTTAAAAGAAACGGGACTCAAAATTAAGATTATCAATTTCCTTCACATTTGTTAATACTGAAAAGACATTAAAAAAACAGGCACAAGTTCTCCTGTGCCTATTTTATATAATTCACAATTTTAAATTAACTCAACCTATTTATTGAGCTTCTTCAAGTACTTCCTGGCCGTTTTCTTCACTACCCTCTTTTGTGCTTGCAGATGGTTTTGTTTTCTTAACAGATTTTTCAACAATCTTCTCAAGCGCGCCGATAGCTTCTTGCAGTGGTTTAAGTTTGGTTAATAATTCGGTTTCTTCTTCTTTTAATTTTCTCAGCGCATCAACAACTGGATTTTCTTTTGCAATACTTTCCTTAGCCATAAAATAATTTGTTTTGTGTAAAAAGTTTCTCTCCGGAAAAACCGGGGGCGCAAAATACTTTCAAATTTTAAATTAGTGTAAGTCCGATTCAATAATTTATTATCAAAAAAAAATAGAGACATTGTATGCTCTTGACAACAATTTGTATTTCAAAGATTTACTCATCATTGGCAATTCTATCAATTAACTCTCTCCTATTTATCACTTGAAATTCAACACTTCCTCCTTTTTCAATGAACATTAATAAAATTGGATTCAGGACAAAAATTTCATAAAAGCATTCATTAATTTAGGCAACTCATTCCTTTTCATGTTGATGGAAAAATTCTTTCAATATGCTTTGCATTTCACAAATTTTTCGGGAGTAAAAAGGTACTGAATTAGCAATGTCAGGATCAATCAAGACCCTGACATCTTAAAGTAATTTTTATCAATATTGCAGTTAAGGCACTAATGTTATGGAGAGTAATCTTATGTTAGCATTGTTTGGTAATTTAATGCTGCTTATTGTTTTAGTGTTTGTAAGACTGAACGAGTAGCCGTATAAATTAAACGTCTGACTTTGTTTAGTTCCATCATACTTGTCTCTATATGACATGACCAGAACTTTCGTTTCACCAGAATAAGATTGTGGAGAATACCAATCGCTCAAGCCCTGTGTAAATGTTATTGTAGTGCCATCTGAATAGTTTACCACAAAAGATTGAGATGCCTGATTACCATTAACAGCAGAGCCCAATATTCGTAAGTAACTATACTTGCCTGATGCTAATGTAATGGTTTGCCCGGTTCCCTTTACAGTGTTCGATGTATTCGCCGAGCCAATGTTAAATGACGTATTGTTCCAGGTGAGACTTGTGCCTATAAATGCTGATGAATAACCATAACCATGATCATCAAAGCCGCTGGTACTTCCAAACGTGCTGCCATCTGCCACAACACCATTGCTTACATTAAATGCCGATGATAAAGAAATCTGGGTGCCACCACTGCCACCTCCGGTTGTAAAACTCCATAACGTTCCTGTTGTTGTACCTGTGGAGTTTTGTTCATCGATACGCCAGTAATATTTTGTATTTGCTGCAAGTGTACCAGGAGTATATGTACTAGCGCTTTGGCTACCAATCAATGCTGGTGAACTGGAAGTACCAAAATAAACATTGTGAGTTGATGCACCTGTTCCCGGAGTCCAGCTTAACGTTGGTGTAATGATAACACCTGTTGCACTATTCGCAGGACTCGGATTAGTGGCAACCGTTGGAGCCGATGGAGCTGCGGCTGCAAAAATAGCATCTGTATAAGGCTTGTTTACATTTCCTGCAAAAACCATAATACCTGCTTTCAAAGCGCCTGAAGGTTGCCATGCTGCAGCGGCTGTTGCATTACTTAAGCTGTTGTATTGATTTGATACACCAATCATTGTTTTACCAGCGCCAATATAATTAGCCCATAGGTTGAATCGTGTTGTGTTGTCTTCGAAGTAGCCCATATCCATTACAAAATTAAGATACGCTGCAACTGTGGGAGATTGTCCGATGGCAAATCCCGCCTGTGCACCATCATAGATAGCAGCGGTATAAAGAGTTGTGGTGGGGCTAGATGACTTCGGACCAAAGTACGCTCCAAAAGCTTGTACCAATGCTATGTAGTTTGAATTCGCTGCTGTGCTTCCCATGTGCTCGACATCTAAAGCAATTCCATCTAATCCCAACTTATCAATAACCATTGATTTAACAAATGAAGCAAATTGCGTGGCACTCATCTTTGTACCATCATACGCTGTGAAAGGTGTTGTGGTATTCCATGAAGGTGCATCGTCAATATTCCATAAAACTTTTACACCTCTTGCCTGCATAGTCTTCATGTCATTAATGATTTGCTTGTAGTATTTATAAGGCCCTCCATTAATCGTAAGAATATAACTCGAGCTACTTCCATAATGCGTGGAGTCTGCTACTTCCCAGGGTGTACCTTCAAACATAACTATTTCATTGGCTTTGTCAGTAAAAGAGGTTATGGGGAGCTTAGCCTGTCCACCTGTTGGCGTAGCATCAAAAGCATAATAGGCAATCAGATTATTGGTACTCGCGGGAATGCTACTTAAACTGCCTGGCGAGCTCGGAGATTTTGAGACAAGTAAAGATTCGTCGGTTGTACAAGAACTTATGATGACGCACGTTATCACAACCAGTAACATCACCATTGTTTTAAACAGTAGTTTTTTCATAAAATAAAATTTAAGGTTAGTAGTAAGTATTTATAGATTGGTTGAATTCAATTGAAAACCAAAAGAAACAAGCAGACACATAGCATGGCCACCCGTGCATTTGTTAAGTAAGGCAATGCACTTGATTACAATGAAGAGTGACAGATGTATGATGATCTGACTATTTCAACAACACATCCCTCGGAAAGACCATTATTAGATTAAGACGTGCAACTACGGAAATACCGTAAACACATCCGTCACAAAAAATAAGGTATATAGAAGTTATTTTAAGATGACGTTTAAAATAAAGTTTACATAGCATAGATCTGTACTATGTACGATCAACCTATATTTCTGATAAACTCTTCAAGCGATTCTTCTTCCTTCAGATCGAGCCGCTTTTTTAAACGGTAGCGTGATTTCTTAACACTGTCGGCGGATATAGCCAGCATAGTACCTGCTTCTTTGAGTGATAAGTTCATTTTGATTAAGGCAGAAAGACGCAACTCAGATGCAGTAATGGCTGGAAATCTGTATCGTAATTTTGCGAAGAAATTAGGATACACCTCTTGAAATATTTTCTTGAATCGTTCCCAGTCATCTTCCGTGAGAATACTAAAATTTAATATGCTATCGAACTTTTCTATTTGCTTTTGCTCAGGCACAACTTTTTTACTCACGTTATCCAATTCTTTGGTAATATGAGCGATCATGTCTGATTTCTCCTTCAGGTTTTGTGTATAGAGATTTAATTGCAATCTCTTGGATTCAATCAGTGCTTCGTTCTGTTGCGCTAATGCTTCATGTTGCTTATTCAACGTATCATTCTGCGCAGCTATCTCTTCATACTGGGTTTGCAAAGTCTTGTTCTTCTCTTCTATCTCCCGGGTACGTTCAGTCACTATCGATTCAAGCAATTTGTTTTGTGAGGATAATATTGAAGTCTTCTCCGCTTCTGATTCTCTTAATCTGACTTCTATCTTAAATTTTTTATTAGTGTGAATGGCAGTGAATAATAATGTAGGGAAACAAATAACTAAAAGAAAGATCTGGATGAGATAATCATCTTGCATCGCTGAGTAATATCTTGCTTTGGCATTTTCATTAATATTGTTTTCAAACTGATATACTTTTTTCGCAAATCGCTCATATTGCAGCCAAAGGTGATAACCCTTGTCAAGATCGGAAATACGATTAAACTCATTAATATTATTAGCTTTAAACAATTCGAATAAGTTAATACATAGATCTGCATACGCATTGATAGAATCCCTAAGCTGATAAAACTCATCCATAGGATACTTTTGCATGACCAACGACCGCTCGACTATATGAAGTATTGAATCTTTATCTCTCAGTGCAAACTTCATGGGGTACAGATATTTCTCTTTCTTGTAAAGAGCATACCCGCGCACTCCTAAATCCAGGTTATGGATAATTACAATGGCAAACTGTGAAATGGTTACTTTAACTTCCTCTGCCTGTTTTTGAAGTTTTCTGTTCTCCTCAATTATCCCGTTATTATAAAGCGTCGCCATAATATTTAATATTAACAAGGCTGTAATAATGATAACTGCAGTGGTAATCAGGCGCTTATTCACATTGTTTTCCATAAAAAAGGAGATTTATCCTCATCAGATTTCCTACCTACTTCAATTTCGACGGATTTGATTACAAAAACAACACTCAAACTGGGCGGCATTCGAAATAACATCCGTATAGATACGGAGATCTTAATAGGTATTTAAATTATTCAATTGTGAATACTTATACGGAATGAATGAGTAAAGCTTCTATTATACTTTTGAACTATGTAAATGATAGTTACTCCTTGGTGATTTTATAAGTAGTAAATAAAACAAATTACAACAATGAATTAGGAATCAGTGATCAGTGATCAGGATTTTGAGATGTTAAGTTCAAGAAGTAAATACATAAAGTAAAAATTTCCCTCTCTTCAAAGAAATCGCATTGGCTGGTATTAGGTCAATACAGATTATGCATGTATGCAATGAAATGGGCTCCTGGACTAGGTTGTGTTGGTTGTGGGCAGGCCGAGAGGTTTGTTCAGGGAGCCCAAATTTCATTTTTAATTTATGACTTTGACAAATATCAATACGGGCCATATTGATTTGAGCAAGACCAAAAAAATCAATAAAAAATACTATCTATTCTTTATACTTTCTCCATAGCTAAGCTTATGAATTTTAAGCTGCAATCTAATCGATAGATTTTCTGATGCATTCTTCACTGTTTCATAGTAAAGCTTGATGTTTCAACTTCAATACAAAACTCGTTAATGGCAGTCAGGCATGACTATAGTACAAACTCAGCTTTATCTCTTCTCTCATGAAGTGCAACAAGGACAGACAAAAAGGTATACATCACAATGTTCACAAGCTGTTCTATTTATTAAATGTGGTTATTGAGATAATTTTGTTACCATGGTAAGGATAGTAGTGATTGATGATCATGTTTTATTTAGAATTGGACTTGCGGCTATTCTAGCTAAAAATCCATTGTTCAGTATAGTGGGAGAATACAAAAGCTTTGCTGCCTTCGAGCCAATGATATCAGCGATTAAACCTCATCTTGCATTAATTGATATTTCACTCGAAAAGGAAAGTGGACTTGATGCCATCAGCAAGATCAGAAGTATAGACCCTGATATTAAAATAATCATTCTAAGCTCTCACAAAGAAGAATTCTATATAACAAATGCTTTAGAGTCTGAAACAGACGGTTACATTCATAAAAACGTAGATCCCTCTGAGCTAATCATGGGCATTGAAAAAGTACTCGAAGGCGAAAAATTCTATTCTCTCGAAATTTCAAATATTATTATTGAAAGTCTTTATCGAAAAAATTATCGTGGCTTACCATCATTAACCTTCAAGGAAAAACAAATTGTCAAAAATCTGATGAATGGAAATTCCAGTAAAGAAATAGCCCTCATGCTGAATGTAAGTCGGCGAACAGTTGAAACACATCGTGCTAACATCCTGGGAAAATTTGGATTAAAGAATACCACTGAGCTTGTTACCAGAATTTCAGAACATAAAATAAAGTTTTGACTTTAGCCAGAACTTCAAAGAATAGCCCTTAGCTGTAATGAAAAATAGAAAAAGAACCTCGATATATTTCCTTTCGACACTGCTGCTTTTTTTCATAAGCAATTTTACATACGCTCAGCAAAATACAATTGATAGTCTATCTCGTATTCTTGAAAAACTTCCACAAGACAGCAACCGGGTAAACACTCTAAATGATCTCAGCCTGGCGCAATCGTTTATCTGCACAAATAAAATCTACAAACCAGCCAACGAGGCCCTGGCTCTTTCAAAAAAAATTGGCTTTAAAAAGGGAGAAGCTCAGGCGAATGAGTACCTGGCATATTATTACTATCATCTCGGCAATAGTACGCAGGCTCTCGAATACCTTTGGAAATCGCTAGCCCTTTACGAAGAAACAAAAAACACATTTGAAATTGCTAATTCGTATAACAAGATAGGGTTGATATATCAATCACAGAATGAAGCTGAAGCTGTAATCTATTTTAAAAAAGCATTGAATCTATGGACTCACTCCAATAATAAGTCAGGAATAGGTATGGCGCTTGAGAACATTGCTAACGAGTACAAGAAAGAGCAAAAAGACTCAATAGCCCTCCGTTACTATGGGCAATCTCTGGCGCTTGCCAAAAGCGAGAACGAACCACAGCGAATTGGCAGTTTATTAAATGCCATCGGATCAATCTATCTAAAAAAGAAAGAATATAAAAAATCAATTGCTCTGCAAGATACCGCATTGATCGTAGCGCTTTCTTTAAACAGCCAGATCCTTCAATCAAGAATTTATTCTGATTTGAGCATGGTGTATGAAGAGCTAAAAGACTACAACAAGTCACTACACTTTGCAGAGAAGGCATTAACGTCAGCGTTGAAGATAAATTCAAAACAGGAAATACGAAATGGTTATTGCGCAGCCTTCAAAGCCTATAAGGGGCTAAAGAATTATCAGAAGGCATTTGAATTCCAATCATTGTATATATCTCTAAACGACAGCCTGACAAGTTCTGAAAACAAAAAAGCTTTTGCTTCTTTGAAACACAAATCCAATACCGAAAAGAGTAAACTACAAACACAGATCGTTGATCAATTGCATGATACCAGAATTGAGAGAACCAAAATTAATATCTTTTTGCTGGCGCTGGTAATCTTGCTAGTTCTGCTCATACTAATTATTAACAAACAGCAGTTGGCAAAAATAAAGAGACGATTGTTTGAAAAACAACATTTGAAATTAGTAAACGAACAGACGCTAAGAGAGGAAAGCGAGAAAAAATACAAAACAGTTGTTGAAAGTGAATTATTAAGTCTTGTTATAGCTAAGGAAGATAACTTTGTATATGCCAATAAAACCATTTTAAAAAAATTCGGTTATCAGTACTTTGCTGAAGTTAAAGACAAGAGCGTTATCAGTCATGCAACAAAAGAAACAAAACGCGAAATCTATAATCGCCTTACTAAAATAAGAAACGGAGACTGCGTCCCTCCTTCTTTCATTGGTCATTTCATTGACAAAAACCAGAAGCTAAGATCTTTCGAAGTTCAAACATGTTGTCTTCAGTTAAATGGCGAATATTGTCAGATGTATCAATTGGTCGATATAACAGAACGGCTAACTGCTGAAAGTAGTCTGAACGAAATGGAAACACTCTTCAGGTTAGCTCAAAGTTTTTCGAATATAGGAAGCTGGCGTTGGGATACATCGGGGAATTTACTTTGGTCTGAAACGACTTATAAGATCTTTGGCATAAATCCGGAAAGCAATCAGATCGATGAAGCCAGATTTTTAGAATACATACATCCTGAAGACCGGAAGAATGTGTTATCCAAGGCCAAAGATTGCTTTGAGAAGAAAGAAATTTTCAAGATTGAGCACAGAATACAAACAGAATCTGGGGCTATCCGGTGGATTCAATTAACCGGAGATGTTTTAAAAAATGATTCACGCCAGACAACCATGTTTGGCATCGCCAGAGATATTACTGAATCGAAATCTATTACACAGGAATTAAAAGCCAATAAAGAGAAATATAAGTTACTCGCAGAATCAGGAAATGATATTATTGGCTTATACGATATAAACGGTATCATACAATACGTCTCTCCTGCTCTTTCGACCGTGCTGGGTTACACGCCCGAAGATGTCATCGGTAAAAAATTAATTATACCGTCAACAGATCAAAAAATATTTAGAAGTCTGTTTCAGCAGGCTATTGAAAATCCTAAATCATCATTTACAGCCAGAATCAGGGTAAAGAGAAATGCAAGCGATAAAGAATACTGCTGGTTCCAAAAGAATCTAAAAGCCATTTTGGATAACGACAACAATGTTATAGCTATTCGTTGGATGATGCATGATATAAGTAAGGAGATTGCTTATGAAAAAATGGTACATCAATCCAATATAGATCTCATTGATTCAGTGGAACAATATAAAACGCTCAATGAAAAATTAAATACAACATTAAGAGAGTTAGAGGTTCAATCGCTTAAAACAACCTTTACGAATCAGAAGTTAATTGAATCGCAAAATAGCCTGCAGCGAACATACTATGATCTTAAGCTAAAGACAGACGCTTTAAATAAAATATCGATCACTACAAGTTTCGATAAGGATGGATGCATAACAAGTGTTAATGAACGCTTCACTGAAGTGGTTGGATATTCATCGGCAGAGATGATAGGCAAAACATATCAGCAACTTCAGCCTGAATTTAATAATGCTGAAACAGGCAGTTCTGAATTATTTAAAATCCTTTGGGACACTCTTCAGGAGCCCAAAGAATGGTCTGGAGAAATGTGTATTCAGACAAAGTCAGGAAAGACGGTCTGGCTACTAAAAAATATAATACCAATATGGAACGATGGTCATTTCACTGGCTATTTCTCATTTAGCTACGATATAACATTACAAAAGAAACGAGAAGACGAAATCATACAAGCCAAGCTTCTGGCTGAAGAAGCTTCTGCTATCAAAGAAGATTTTCTTTCCGTTATGAGTCATGAAATACGCACACCACTTAATTCAGTGATAGGTCTGTCTAACCTATTACTGAAAAGAAGCCCACGCGAAGATCAGCTTGAAATTGTCAAAACATTAAAGCACTCCGGCGATAATCTTGTTCTTCTTATCAACGACATTCTTGACTACAATAAAATAAGAGCTGGGAAAATCGAGCTCGAAGAAACAGTGTTTAGTCCGGTAGAATTGCTTCAACAATTACAGGCCTCCTATCAACTCATCGCCTCTGAAAAAGGATTAGATTTTCTCATAACCATAGACACCAGTATTCCTGATTTTGTAATTGGTGATTTGAGTAGATTAAATCAGATACTTCATAATCTTATAAACAATGCATTAAAATTTACACGTAAAGGTCATGTACGTATCCAGACTTCACTAAAATCAATATCCGAAGAAGGCAATAGCGGCACATTACTATTTGCAATTGGAGATTCTGGAATAGGAATTCCAAAAGAGAAGCTTGATGTGATTTTTACGGCATTCAATCAATCAGAAAAATATATATCAAGAGAATTTGGTGGTACAGGACTTGGTCTCTCCATTGTAAAAAATCTTGTCAATTTATTTAAAGGAGAAATTGATGTGATAAGCGAAGTAAACAAAGGATCTGAGTTCCTTATTTCAATACCATTCAAGATTCATACAGATACCACTCCAATAATTCCAAAGCACATTGCCGGAAACAATTCTATAGAAAGCGTGATTAACGGCTACCGGATACTCTATGTGGAAGATGTCGAGTCAAATCAGTTACTTGTAAAATCCTTTTTAGAAGATTGTGGTGCAGACTGTTCTGTGGCCAGCAATGGTAACATAGCCTTACAACACACATCCAACAAAATATTTGATGTGATACTCATGGACCTTCAAATGCCTGGACTGAACGGCTATGAAGTAACAGATGCCATCCGAAAACAACCGAACGGAAAAAATCAGGATACAGCGATAGTTGCTTTTACTGCCGAAGCTTATTCTCAAAATTTAAGATTGAAGACCGAAGCGCATGCTTTTCAGGATGTGATTACAAAGCCCTTTCAATTTGATAATCTTATAAACAAGATCAGCAAGGTATGTCCAACACCGAGGCCAGAAGAAAATTTTCTCACACTCGATTTTTACGAAGAAGCCTTTGAAAATAATCAGCAAAAATTAAGAGAGATAAAACGAATAATAATTAATGACATACGAAAAACCGAAGCTAACATTAATAAGTACAGTACGCTCAGAGATTTAAACGGATTAAAAACTGAGATACACAAGTTATCTCCTATTGCAAAAAATATTCGCTGTTACTCATTAATGAATCTTTTGGAAGAATATCGAATACACGAAACGTACTCCCATACAATCGTCGGCCTTAATACCGAATTATCAATTTTTCTCAAAAGAGTAAAATGTGAGATTAAAGATTTCAATTATTGATTGCTCCTTTGCATCCGTAAAAACACCTATCTGATACTGAGTATTAGTTGAAATCAATTCAATTATCGAATAGCTTAACTTTAAGCGTCAATATCTACTCTATGTTTAAATTTCTAGTTGAGCAACTAAAGAAGATTAATCGTTTCAATAATAATGAGAATGTAAATGCGCTTAGAGTTGATATTCATTCTCATTTGCTACCCGGACTTGATGATGGCGTTAAATCTCTGGATGAGTCCTTGAAAATAATTTTAGATCTTCAAAAAATGGGGTATCGTAAAATTATTACGACACCACATATTAATTCCAACTATCAAAACTCCAATTCCAAAATTATCACCGCCCTAAATACACTTAAGCATCATTTAAAGGAGAAGAAAGTTGATATTGACATTGATACTTCGGCTGAATATATGCTGGACAGTAAACTTATAAAAGCCGTAAAGGACAAGGAGCCATTACTTACCTTTGGCAGCAAATTCTTGCTCTTTGAAACATCACCTTCTGAAAAATTTTCCAGGCTTGAAGAATTTATTGATCTCACGATTTCAAATGGCTACGTGCCTGTGTTAGCTCATCCGGAACGATACACCTATATTCAAAATGATTTGAGAATGGCAACTGAAATATTTGATCAGGGTGCAATTTTTCAAATCAACATCAGGTCATTAGGTAATGGCTATTCTGCTAAAGCCCAGCGGACAGTAAGGAAACTTATTGACCAGGGAATGATCCATATTTTAGGAAGTGATTGTCATAACCTTGAACAGGTAAACCAGATAAAAAAAATTCAACGTGATCGATACTTTCAGGAAGTACTATCAATGCCATTGATCAATAATACTTTTTTATCTTATAATGATGACAAAGAATATCAACCCAATGTGCGCTCTATGGCAAGACACACATTGAGTTAAAATACTCCAACATTACAATTATTAATTATTATTGAGTTAAAGAATTAATCATTGGGAACACGCTAATAACAAAAATTATTATTAAAATAATAATCAGCAGGCCTAAAAATACTTTAGCCCGCTTGTTATACCATTTAATGTTTAGACTCATACTTACTCACACTTCTTCCCTCCAACACGCAGTCTGTTAATTTAGTGCGTATATAACTATAAAAAAAGGTTTCCATTCAATACCCAAACAAGACAGGGACGCAAATCTGGATACTTTTTAAACGAAAAAAAAATCGCATTTGTGTAAATTAAATCTGTATTCTCTCCAGACCCAGCCTGGATTACTTTGCTCATGTCACCATCAAAATAATCTTCCACTGCGGTATCAGATTGGAATGCTGCAAGATTTAATTCTTCATTCATTGTTTCAACAATAGATGAAGTCAAAATATTGTTAAGGTCTATTGCAAAATCATAACTACGATCGGTCTGTATTTTACCATTTTTAGCTATAGAGGATAAAATATTTACATCCCGATTTGATAAGATTAAATGGCTCTTTCCTAAAGAGCCTCTCTCCTCGACAGATATTGTGCTTGCAACGAGGATATTGGAGATATTTCCATTTAATGAATCTAATCTTTTTGTTTTTTGCGAGCCTATTTCATGTAAACCGTAATGAAAATTATTATAGTAAACTTCTTCGCCGGTGATATCCATCAATAGTTTAGTTGCTTTGTAGTAGCCAAACTCAAAAGCTTCGTTAAACCGACTTGTCATTGTACTTCTCCGACTAAAAATCATGACTCAATAGAGCTTAAAATAACCTCAATTCAATTAACGTATTCGAAAGTTAGGCTGAGCAATACTATATTTAACTCTGTAATTCTACTGAAATCTGTGTCTCCATTATACTGATGTAATCCATTTATTTACGTCGTATACTTGCAGAAGATCTTATATATAAATTAACAATCTATGCAAGAATTCAGCTTACGAGGAGTCTGTGCAGATTTAGTCTTTTATTTTAATCAATTTCGCTCTACCAGAATAGTCATTGACGTTAAGCTTGATGACATCTATTTAGGCAATCCTGAGGCATTACTTGATGCTATTAAGAATATCTTCAATTTTTCAGCAAAGTATTATGAAATGAATGCTGTAATTATTGAAGTGACTCAGAAGACTAAATCAGAGAAATTTACGATTGTCAATGTGGAATTTTCGAGTCAGCCATTGACAAGCAAGAGTAAAAAGAAAGAGAACAAAATTAATTTATCATTCGAACTTAATAACACTAGCAGACGAATGAAAGAAAGACTTCCCTTTGAATCGAAAAGAATTCTACTGGTAGACGACAGTAAAATTAGTACCATGCTGTTTTCGTGTCTTCTGGATGAATGGGGATGCAAAACAACCATTACAGAAAATGGAGAGAACGCTATTCATCTTGCACTTGACAGCGACTATGATTTGATTTTAATGGACAATCACATGCCTGTATTAAATGGAAATGTAGCAACTTCTAAAATAAGAGAATTTAATAAGGATACCCCCATTATCAGTCTCACATTCTCAGATACAAACGCAGAGTGTGGGGAAGCTTTATTAGCAGGTGCTAATGATTTTCTTCACAAACCAGTCAACAGTACCAATCTTTACAAGATGCTCTCTAAATATCTGAGTAAACAATAAATCTGTCGTTGGTATACTTTAACATTCTATTTCAAATAGAATCGTTTACTTCCCTCCTTCATCTATAAAACTCGATATTTCTTTTCTGCAAAAGAAATGATTCACCTTCAGAAAAAAATGTCGTGTCAAACTACCCTATAGAAACACGTCACATGAAGGTGAATCAAGATCATCAAATATCTTAGTTGTCAAGAATTTCAATTTCCACTCTTACATTTTCCTGAGCATGAGCGCCAAATTTATCTTGCACAGGGTGCTTACCACCCCATGCTTTTATGTGCATGCGTTTAGCACTGATTCCCTTAGAGATTAAATATTTTCTTATCATCATGGCGCGTTCTTCTGATAATTTCTTTGCCGAACCAAATTCTTCAATGGTATTATCTAGGGAGAAAAAATTATTGGTCTTATCGCTGGATGAAATAATCTTGCCATAAGAATCTCCATTTGTATGGCCATGAATTTTAATCACATATTTTTCATTTTCATTCAATAATTCCAAAAGGCTATTTATTTCGAAGAGTGATTCAGGACGCATCACGGCTGCATCCTTAAAGAAATAAACATTGTACATTACAGCAATGTCTCCTTTCTTTAATCGCTGAAGTTCAAAAGGAATTACGACAGCACCTCGTTCATTTATTTTTAGGTCATCGGTCGTGGGACTATCATAATTCAAAACCCGTTGTGTTTTGCGATAACCAAATACATTACACACTGCCAGTATACTATCACTTTTACTTAAAGGAGATACCACCTTAACTGTTGTATTTCCTTTATAGGTTGCCATCTTGCGGGAACGATCAATATCAATAACATCTACACTTCCAGCTACTAACGAGCTATCCTCTGATCTATACATCTGAAAAATAAAATCCTTCCCTTCAATTGCGTCATCACCTTTTACACTCGAGTTCGAAGTGAGATTATCAGCAGATGAGATTTCAACCTGCGTTTGTATTGGCAAATCATTTGCTGATACTTTTACAATTGATTGTTCTGTCTCTGGATTAATATCATTTTCAAGAGGTGGTATTCTACCAGTCAGCTGGCGATTTTCGTAGTCAATATTTCCATAGTAAACCCAGGCATCCGAAAATTTAGATTGATCTCGCAGTCTTAATGCTTCATTAACAGCCTGAATTTTGTCTGGAGTATTGTACACATAAACGTAGTGAAGATTACGGCTTGTGTTAAATGCAAAATTGGCGTTTAAGTTAAAATTGGTACGGGCACGATCTGTAAACGAAACAGCATTCTTAAGAACTGAAAATGCACCGATTACTACGAAATAATCATCTTTTAAAACATCGCTTTGCCCGTGACAAGGCACAACATAGAATGAACTAAAAACAAAAATTATAACAATGCCAATATTGGCAAAACGCTCAAACAATTTCATAAACATTTTATACTACTCAACCTAAAACTTCACAATCTCCGGGTTATACACGCTGAATTCATTTCTTTCGCTTTGCTCTAAATGAAAACAGTTAGAGAAATTGTGTGACGGAGATCGTAATATCTTTCTGGCTATCGAATTCATGATGGTTTTATCCAACAAGATTTAAAATAGCTTCAGATAACGAAATAGCTTACTAGCTCCCCTAATTTTTTGCCGAAGGTATATCGGAGAACATCTTTTTAACCTCTGTATTTTTACTGAAGGATGCTTAGATTATTTACGGATGCCTGGAAAATATTTTTATTAAGAGCTTATAAAATTAAAGATATCAGATCCCACGCAGAGTCTAATTCGTTTTTATAGCTCCATTGTTTTGACGTTGAGCCTCCTTACACAAGGCAAGATTATTTATAATTAAGTCAAGTCCTTCAGGATCATCCGTCACTTTATCTTTATGGAGTGCGAAAGCTTTTTCATTAAATTCTTGTGATTTGCCGAAATCTCCTTTTAACATATAACATGTCGCAATGCCCATATAGCAGGCTATGATTTGTCGCACATTACCCGATTCCTGGAATCCGTTAGCGGCAGCGGTAAAAGATAAAATGGACTGATCGACTAGTCCCTGAAACATAAAATTTGTTGCCTCTGTAAAATTGCTATCAGCAGAAAGATCGCTAGCCTGGTCAGCCTTCTTTTGTGCTAAAACATTGCCAGAACATAATGCCAGAAGTGCAAATGATAACACGAGTAGGTAACGTGAGGAATAAAAGAATTTCATATCAATTTTTTATAGCCTGTCTATACATTGAAAAAGGAGTCATTTCCGCTCCATTGTATATTTAAGAGCTAATGTCAGTAATCAATGCCGTTCTAAGACATAACGAATTGGCACAAAAAGGTAGACAAGCTGTGGTTAAATTGTTGAAGGATATACAAAGTCTCAAATTCTGCGACGAATGTACAATTCAATGGAATTTATTAAGGCTCTACTTAAGATTCACCAAAGAGCCAGAAAAAAGCTAATGGAACTTTGAATCAATTAACAAGTTTTTTTTGAGTTGCACCTCTTTGAAGGTGAGCCTGTCAATGAACTGTTCAAGTGTTTCACTCTCCATGATTTGAAATTTCTTTCTGAGCCTGTATCGGGCCGTTTTTACGCTTTCCGGAGATATCCCCAAAATTGTTGCCGTTTCCTTCATGGATAAATTAAGCTTCACTAATGCAGATAACCTTAACTCTGCAGCCGTAACTTCTGGGTAATGATAACGGATACGCGAAAAGAAAATAGGATACATTTCCTCAAACACTTTCTTAAAACTCTCCCAATCTTCTTCTGTGAGAATATTGCTCTGTAAAATTTTATCCAGTTTACTCGCCTGAATTGCGCCTTCAGAAAAATTATTTTTAACCGATTCCAGTTCCTGGTTAATACGTGTTATCGTTTCCGATTTTTCAATCAGGCTTTTTATATAAAAATCCAGTTCTGTTTTTTTCAATTGCAATCTTTTTTTCACAATCAAACGATATCGATTATAGAGTAATAATCCAATAATTAACGCTAATACTAATACAATGATGTACACATTTTTCCGGAAGACATCAGTCTGATGTCGTTCTCTAAGAAGTACAATTTCTGACTCTTTTTTCTCTAACGCAGATCTATAATTAAGTTTCTCGATGGCAATAGCATTATCCGCACTCTTCAGGCTGTCTTGCAAGATCGAATACTGCACGTGATAAGAAAATGCTTTTTCAAAATTCTTTAATACCTGATGTATCTTAAAGAGTTGCTCATAGCCCTGAGCAAGAGAGAATTTATCGTTGGCAGATTTAGCCAATGACACACCGATCTCACCAGCCTTTAAGGCTTTGTCAGGTAATTTTAAAGCCAGGAATATTTTAGCAAGAGTAATATGAATCTCATACTTAACTGATGGATCGTCAGATTTCGGTTGAAGTTGCAAAGCCCTTTCTTCAAATTCCAAAGCTTCATTATATCGTCCAAACTTATAATAGTCGTTTCCTATTCCGCAAAGAATAGCCGACTTCATATTGTACTCCCCTGTTTTATTGGATATTTTTAATGCTTCATTATGATAAGTCAGGGCCAGTGAATCTTCGTTTAGAGATGAATAGGAATCCCCCAGATTATGCATGGATATCATAACACCATTATCATCAGAAATAGATCTAAAATAAACCATAGCATCTTTAAAATATTTTATAGACTCCTTCTTTTGCCCGCTAGAAGCATACAAAATGCCAATATTGTTATTATTGTAAGCTACCCCGAATGTATCTTTCATTAACTTAAGAATATTAATAGCCTTTAAAAGATACTCGGAAGCTTGGAGCAGTCTTCCGTTCTGGTGATTAGCATATGCCAAAAGATTATAGGCAGTCGTTAATCCATATTTGTAATTAAGCTTTTGCGACAGAACTAACACTTTTTGTGCAGTGTGAAGAACCGTGTCGGCATTCAAACTTTCCTGCGCCTTACAAAGCTCAATAAGAACGTCAACACGGTTTGTATCCTGAGGAAGTTTTTTGAGAAGATTCTGAAGGCTGTCTATCTTTTTCGTTTGTGCTATAGAGTAATGAACGGTGATGCAAAATAGAATTATCATTATTCTGCACATGTGCCGGATCATAAAGAATATATTTTTAGAGTCTAGATTTATTTAAGGCAACCAAATTTGCCTACCCTGCATTGTCAGGTACTTCACAATTTTTCGAAATGTAGCACTCTTGTCTCGCTCTACCTTATTTTCGAAGACTTTTATGTATACTTTTTTGTCATACTAATGTCCACCTTTTTGTTATTTCCGTTTAGTTGGAACTTTTGTAATTAATCTCAGCTTTACAAAGCCGTTATCATCTATACAGCAAGATTTCTCCAATTAAATAGCCTTATAGGCGTTAAACCAAAAAAATAATAAATAAACTTTATGAATAATTTAATCAGAACAAATGCAAAAGTACTTCATGATAAAGAACATAATTTCCTTGAAATAATATTTTCAGGGTTCATTACTTATGAAGAACTCGTAGAGGTATGTGAATACGAGTTTAAATTAATTGAGCATTTCAGCATTAAAAAATGTCTCATCAATCTTCGTCATATTAGTATATATCCTCCTGGTGGTGAAGAATTTATAAAAACGGTTTGGTTTCCAAAAGTTATCAAACTTGAAATAAGAGCGATTGCCTTTATCGTTCCGGATGATGTATTTGCCCAGGTATCTATGGAAGAAGCCCATGATGTAAAAAAACTTCCTATAACCATAAAGCATTTCACTGAGGTGGATACTGCAAAACAATGGCTTCAGTCAGAATAGAATTATTATTGTTGTTCTTTCATAAGTAGTCAATGCTCATTATTCTCATTAGATAAAGAGCAAGCACAATTAAAAATTCAGAAGTTAATATTGATCAATTGGTGGGAATTAATATTATGGCTTGTCTGCAAAAATGATTGCCAAAGCCCTACCTATGGCTAACCATTGCAGACAAACCAATTTCTTTATTGCTTATTCGCTCTACTATTGTCAAGTATCTGAAGAAACTAATCGCCGTGAAAGACATTCAATAATTGAAGATCAAATATGCTAAAGTGATTTCTATATCTACTTATTCTTACAATGACAAAAACGTTTACAAGAGGATTACAAAAAGGTAAACACCATTATAAGACCAAAGACTAATGCACTGCAAAAAATTTTACAGCTCGGTAAAAGTCAAAAATTAACTGTAATTAACTGAATCTTATAGCGCTAAAAAGTTGTCTTCCTGCTGGAAAATCGTTATATTCAAATAGACATTCTCATATATGATGGGAAATAGTGCTAACATTCTAAATGATAAGGTCACTCAAAAACTTGCTTACTCATCAAAGATATTTACAGGTTGCGTTTTAATACTTGGAATTCTGGTACTAGTAGGCTGGCTATTTAATATTGACTTTTTAAAGTCTCCCCTGCCTAACATGGTTGCCATGAATCCTATGACAGCTACTGTTTTTATCATAATCAGCTTGTCACTTTTCGTGTTGAACAAATCAGGTCATTCTAATATTTTTTTTCTACTTGGAATTATCATCTCTTTAACAATTGGATTACTAAAACTGGGTGATACACTATTCACTTTTCAAAGTAACATCGACCAGATTTTATTTGCCGACAAATTATCGGTCCATCAGCCTGGTAATATCCCCAATAGAATGGCGCCGAACACAGCACTTAATTTTGTTCTAATAGGACTGGCGTTACTGTCGATCAAATTTGAAAGCACCAAAAAACTATTGCCCTCACAATACATTGCATTGATGCTTACATTTGTATCCCTGCTTTCAGTCATTGGCTATATTTATGAGGTAAAGGCCTTCTATGGTGTGCTATCTTATATTCCTATGGCACTTCATACAGCGTTGGGCTTTCTGTTGATATCACTTATCATCCTCTTCCATAAGCCTGACCAGGGACTTATTTTGATACTTACCAGTGATTATGAAGGAAGCAATACTGCACGATTATTAATTCCCGCCGCTATAGTTACACCTGTACTACTAGGTTATCTCAGACTACTTGGACAGAGGAGTGGTTTCTATTCTATTGAATTTGGAAGTGCATTACTTATCGTCATGATTATCGTTACATTCATAGGTCTAATCTGGTACAATTCAAACATATTAAATGAGCGAGACAAACTAAGACGAAATACAGAGCATAGGATACATGAGCTTAATGAAGAATTGATGCAAACCAATTCAAAATTGGTTACAGCCAATAATGATCTCGAAGCTTTCACCTATTCGGTATCGCATGATTTAAAATCGCCTCTCCGCGCTGTCATTAGTTTTGCAACTATTATTGATGAAGATTACGGACAAGTACTTGATGAGAATGGGCGCAACATGTTAAAGATTGTGATGACAAGCGGAAAAAAAATGAACAATCTTATTGACGATCTTCTCGCATTCTCAAAGATTGAAAGAACTGAAATTCAAAAAAGTGAAATTGATACAAAACAATTAGTAGAAAACGTGTGGGGTGAACTTAGTCACGCTGTGCCACATAGTGCTCAACTTAAAATATTGCAAACATATAATTTATATGCCGATAATGCTCTTCTCCGACAAGTGATGGTTAACCTGTTATCAAACGCCATAAAGTATTCAGCAAAAAATGATAAACCAAATGTTATCATCAACTCAGAAATTAAAGGCAATGACATTATATATTCCATTGCCGACAATGGTGTTGGCTTTGATATGAAGTATGCTCAAAAATTATTTGGAGTTTTTCAACGTCTGCATGGCTCAACTGAATTTGAAGGTACAGGTGTAGGGCTAGCCATAGTACAACGGATAGTCAATAAGCACCACGGAAAAGTCTGGGCCGAAGCTGAACCTGGCAAAGGAGCAACATTCTATTTTGCTTTACCGGGCTTGAAAAAATAATTCTTCTGAGTCCCTTCTTCTAATCCACATTCCTAATATTAAGTTTTTGTTAACAAGGCTAACGGTATTGTAATATCAACTAGTTTTGATGCATAAATCCAATAGATGTAGTAGTGTATCTGCTCAAATTGGAATGCCTGATAAATATGACACAAGACGAAGCACTCGAATATAAAAGACAATTCAGTTTAACACTGAAGCCTGTTATGGAGATGCTGGAGCATAAACGGAATCAGATGAATTCTGAAGATTGGGCCATACACGTCATTCATGTAGAAGCCAGTATCATCAATAATCCTGATCAATATATTGGTAGAGAATTGCCTAATATTAATGTTGTCGACAGAATTATCAGAGAAATCTTCGAAGACTTTTTACAAGACCAACCTAATTTTTGTTGATCAATGCATTGACACTAACTTATTTTAAAACAAAGAAGGAGCCACATCGCTCCTTCTTTGTTTTTATAGAAATCAAATTATCTTATTAATTACCATATAATTTAGGATCAGTATTAAGCATTGGAAACTGACGTTGATGCCAGTACGGGTACGTTGGAAGTATTTCACTCACTGCATCAAGTCTTTTTATTTGCTCCAATGTCAGGTTCCATCCAACTGCATCAAGATTTTGTTTTAATTGTTCCTTGTTTCGGGCACCGATAATAATATTCGAAACAGTAGGACGCTGTAATAACCAATTAAGCGAAATTTGTGCTATAGATTTTCCTGTCTCTATGGCTATTTCATCCAGTACATCAACAATAGAATGAAGTCGCTCATCATCCTGAGCCGTATTAAGTACGGGATTTCCTCCTTGCGCGACACGGGCATCAGCTGGCATAGGTTTATTTCTGCGATACTTGCCAGTAAGCTTACCACTTGCCAACGGACTCCATACAATAGTCCCAATCCTCTGATCAATTCCCAATGGCATCAGCTCCCACTCAAAATCACGATTCAGTAATGAATAATATGCCTGGTGCGCAACATATTTGGACCAGCCGTAACGTTCTGAAATAGACAACGACTTCATAAGGTGCCACCCCGAAAAATTAGAACAGGCTATATAACGAACTTTACCACTCTGTATCAGATTGTTTAACGCATTAAGTGTTTCATCAATGGGTGTATTAGCATCAAAACCATGCATGTGATAAATATCGATGTAGTCTGTGCCCAGGCGCTTCAAACTATCTTCGCAAGCCTTAATAAGATGAACACGTGACGAACCAAAATCATTCACGCCATCTGTCATAGGAAAAGTAGCCTTGGTTGAAATCAACACCTTATCTCGCGAGCCCACTATAGCCTTACCTAAAATTTCCTCTGAAATTCCCTTGGAATAAACATTAGCAGTATCAAATAGATTAACACCAGCATCGAGACAAAGATTAACCATTAGTTTAGCCTCTTCAACTTGCGTACTGCCCCATGCTTTAAAAAAATCATTACCGCCACCAAAAGTAGCCGTGCCGAAACTCAATACAGGTACACGTAAACCTGAGTTTCCTAATTGTCTATACTCCATTTTATAATTGTGTTATTAGGTTATAAATTCTTGAGCTTAAAAACTGTTGCATTCACAAGATAGCTCACAAGTTTAAATATTTTCAGCATGTTATAGTTACACGGCAATTTTTCAATTTAAATACAAAGAAGAATATTACCGTCTATCTATAAAAAATGATAGCTTTTTTCCATTTCAAGCAAACAATGCATAAAACTTACTTGCCATAACGCGCACTTTCATTTCAGCCCTATTCACGTTAAATTTGCATTACGCTAACATCAAAAAATGGTTTCCAGCAAAGGCCTCCTTGTATTGTGCTTACTTCTTCTCAGCACAATTGTGAAAGGCCAGTCTAAAGTCAGGGACAGCCTGGAGCAAAAATTAAAATCAGCAACGAAAGAAAGCAAGGTTGATATTCTCAACCAACTCACCTATGAACTCATAACGAATGACAACAACAAAGCCCTGAACTACAACAATCAGGCCTTGACATTGAGCAATCAAATTGGTTATGCTAAGGGCGAAGCTGTTGCATATACCTACAAAGGCGTATATGAATACATTACCGGTCAGTTTCCGGATGCACACAGAGATTTGCATAAAGGTCTGAGATTATCAACGCTAGTTGGCGACACTGCAAACCAGGGTTATATCTTTCTGCAACTTGGTAACTGTAGTCTTGAGGAAGTTGAAAACGACTCAGCCTTATTTTACTTTCACAGTGCTTATAAAATTTTTAAAGACAGTGCTAATCCTGCTGTTCTTTCTAAAATCTATCGTAACATGAGTGCCGTATATGGTCAGCGTTATCAATACGACACACAACAATTCTATCTTGATCGTTCTATTGCTATCAGAAGACTGCTTCCTGATAAGATGCTTCTCACGGAAGGACTTGCACTAAAGGCTAACAATGCGTTAAGATCTGGTGATATCAGCAAAGCAGAGACCATCATAAAAGAAATAGAAGGAATTGCAAAGGTCAATCCTGAATTCGAAGAGACAAGAAATGATCTTCGCCATTTGAAAGCATTGATCATGTTTCATCGTGGCCGGTTTGAAGAAGCTTCTGTCCTGGTAGATTCAGCACGCAATTACTATTTCAGAGTGTCGCTGCTTCGAAAATATGTTACGCTGCTGATGGATATCAGCAAAGTATTTTCCGATCGCGGAGAATACGAACTGGCGCTCAACAATCTCTACCCTGCTTTGAAGCTTAGCAAACTTCGTGGCTTCGATTCGGAAACGTACGCTATCCGCAATCGAATCGGCTGGATAAATTTTCATTTGGGAGATTATACGCAAGCCCTTCGGCTGGCCGATGAAGCCATCAATTCAAAACCCAAACGACAACTCAAAGCAGACCTTGCCAACGCACTCACATTAAAAGGTGTATCGTTAAGTGAGATAGGTTCTTTTATCAAAGCAAAAATGTGCCTGGACTCAGCGTTATCTATTAGCAGAAGTTTGCACGACAATCGTGGTATCAGTGAATCTCTAATGAATCTTGGAGCATTGAAAACAAAACAAAAACAATACAGTGAGGCCCTGACGATGTATAAGGAAAGTACTGAGCTCGCAAAAGCATCTAACTATTATTATGGACTAGCGTGGTCAACCTGGGGATTGGGAGATATTTATTTTAGAAATGGAGATTTAAAAAATGCCGCTCACTATCTCGATCAATCAGAGCAATTCGCACATCAGATAAATGCCAATGAAATTCTGATTATGAATTTTAACACGCGCAGAGATTTACTGGCGACACAAAATCGTTTTAAAGAATCACTCATTTATTCAATCATGGCCAGTAAGTTAAATGATTCGATCCACCGCACTGATCTGGCCCGCAGGTTTGTGAACCTGGAGAAGATGCAGGAAATTGAACAACGCGACAGAGATATTAAAGTATTGCAACAAGACAAACAGCTTTCCGAAAACAAACTCAAACTACAGGAATCAAAATTAAGACAGCAATTTATTTTACTTATTGGCGGATTAATCGGACTTACTTTACTCGCTGTGCTTGCCTTTGTTTATTATCGTTTCTATGCGCGCATTAAAATACTCAACATAACCATCACCGATAAGAATACACGCATTCAAGCCCAGGCTGACAAGCTTCACGAAGTAAACATCGAGCTAAACCAGTTATATCGCGAAGTATCTGAACAGAATGAAGAGATCCAAGCACAGTCGAACAAACTCGCTGAAAGCAACAAGAACATGAGTGATCTCAATCGGGGTCTCGAAAGAATTGTGCTTGAAAAAACAGTAGAACTTCGCACAACCAACGAAGAACTCGTACGCTATAACAACGAACTGCTCCAGTTTTCCTATACAGTCTCACACAACCTTCGTGGCCCTGTAGCGCGACTATTGGGTTTATCCGGCCTCGCACAGACAGAACAAGAACTTACCAAAGCACGTGAGTGGATTAACCTGATAAGTAAAACAGCTTCCGATCTCGATTTGATTATTAAAGATTTAAGTAAGCTTCTCGATCTGCGAAATGAACCCAACCAATACCGTGAAGTAGTAGAATTTGATAAAGAATGGAAGCAGAGCATCAGCCTTCTGCAAGACAGTCTCACAGGTGAAGAAGAAATTATTGCCAACTTTGAGTTACTTCCACAAATTGTAACGGTGCGTGCTATGATACAGAGTATCTTTTATAATTTACTGAGCAATGCCATCAAGTTTCGTTCACCAGACCGTGCGCTAAGAGTGACTGCCAGCAGCCGCATTATTGAAGGAAAAGCTTTTCTTGAAATTGCCGACAACGGACTTGGCTTCGATACCCAGCTTCACAAGGAAAAGTTATTTAAACTGTACAGACGCTTTCATACTCACGTTGAGGGTCGCGGCCTCGGCCTTTACCTGATCAAAGCCCAGCTTGATGTTTTGAATGGAACTATTGATGTGGAGTCAGTACTTGGCCGAGGTTCTGTATTTAGGATAGAGATGCCGTTGGGGGATGATGAGTTAACGACGCATCATGAAAATGAAATTATGTAGCCAGAATTTCTCTTACCTATATTTCTCCTCCTTCTCAATTTAATATCAAGTCTCATTACTCAAATACTTTTTGCGCAAGCTCAAAAAGTGTTCTTCTATTAAGATTGTAAAGAGAACAGCAACCAAAAAGGTAATTACCAAATAGATCATCAGGCTTAAAAAATTATTTCCAATTAGAAAAGTAATACCAATAACAAATATTGGATGCCATAAATACCAATTGTAGCTATAATAAGCTACAATTCTTAAGTATTTGAACTTGGACAAGTCAGTATTATAAGCTCCTCCAATCATTAAAAAAAAGCTAAAAGGTATAATTGAATGTAGAAAAACTTTGTGATAAAGAACAGAACTTGTCTGAGTTGCAAATACAATGGAAGCAATAAATAGAACAAGTCCACTAAAAAAAAGAATTAAAACTTTTTTTGTCGTTCTTAATTGATCAGGGTAGTAAGCAATAATTAAACTTAATAACACGCCCCAGGCTAATGCATCAATTCTATTATGTGTAGCAGAATATGTATCCTTGCTACGTGTATATTCTAACGCAAGAAATTTAAAAAGTATCCCTGCACCTATAATGCAGTAGACAGAAATGAAAAGAAACTTCTTCTTATCAAGAAAGAAGCGTTGTATTATAACAAACATAATGGGTAATAAGATATAAAAATGTTCTTCAACGCATAATGACCAGACATGATCAAAGCTCCAATGAAAAGGTAGCCCCGTGTAATTTTGATAGAAGAATAAATATCGTTTAATATCCCAAAGAGGAATAGTCTGGTCAGGTGCGATCGAACTATAAAAAAGTAAGGATAGAAGGCTACCTAAAAAAATAAAAACATAATAGGAAGGCCAGATTTTAAACCCTCTCATAATAAAGAATTTAAAAAAATTAACAGGACGTTCTTGTTGAATATTTTTCACCAAGATGCCTCCGATTAACAATCCTGAAATGACAAAAAACAAGTCTACACCCAGATTTCCGAAGGGTAAGTAATTAAAATGAAAGATCACAACACTTAAAATTGCTACTGCCCTAAATACATCAATGGAAGAATTTCTATCCTTAGATAAAAGAACTTGCACAGATTTAAGACTTTCAACTCTCTTTCTTAAATGTCTCAACATTCAATCTGTATATTAACTAATAATGATTCTGCATTAAAAGAAAGACAAATTCCCATCATCTCCAACAAAGAAAATGTTTCATTTAATTAATGGATAATTATTTCATTTCAGCTAACGGATGCGCGCTGTGTGAAGCTTAAACTTATTACTCTTCTAACTTCTTAAGTCTTTCATCCAACTGAATGAAGTAGAGAGATAATTCCTCTGTTTTCTCAAGTAGCCTGATACTCATATCCTCCACATCAATACCATTGGACTTTATAGCACTCGCTGAGGGAATGTTAGGTAAATGTTTATTAAGAGTAATATATTCATAAAGGTTTGAGAGAGGCAAAAGTTTATAATTTTTATCAAAAACATAATCTGGCCATGTGTGGTTTAACGCTATTTTAGCGCCAGTCATTATCATTTTTCCTTTTAACGCAAGTCTATACCCACTTGGAACAAGTTGGGTATTGATTCCAACTGAACCATTATCAAAACAATTGATATTCAAACAAAATACATGCTCAACAGAAGTTTGTAGCTGGCTAATCAATTTTAATCCAGGAAGGGCTGGGTTGGTTATGGTATAGTAATATTGTACGCCAACATCATCAGGTGTAACTTGCAAGACTGAAAATGAATAGTTTGTCTCAGTAGCTGAACTTATTGCTGAAGGATTTCCATTGACTGATTTAAACCACTGATAAACGCTTGCGGGAGTAGTTGATCTATCGATTGTTGTTGTTAACGTTAGAGATCCGTTTTCAACCCGCACATTTTTAATCTCATCAATTTTACTCTGTGGCTGATAATTTAGGGACTGAATTCCAGCGCTTGCCAATGGCATGAGTTGCGAAAAACTAAGAGCATTTTTTCCTAAATCCAATGTCAAATTAGCTTTATTTACTTGATTACTAAAATCAGGAATTGTAGTCAGTACATTATTTGAAAACTGAGCAGTCTTAAGTAAAGGAAGAGTCAAAATATCAGTAGGAAGCTTTTCGAACTTGTTATTCTGAGCGTAAATTGACTGAAGAACTCTTAAATTAGCAAGTGAGGGAATATTTCCGTAGAAAGCATTGTCATTCAAATAAAGATCCTTAAGTTTTGTAAGGTTTGAAACAAAATCGACAGGGCCCGTAAATGCATTGTTCTCCAGGTGCAACACCGTTAATCTGGTTAGATTTGAAAAGGAAAGAGGAATTACATCTGAGAGTTTATTATTATTTAAAACTAGCGATGTCATGTAATTCAAAGCAGCAATAGAGGTGGGAATTGTTCCCGACAAATTGTTAGCGCTAAGATCAAGTTTTATCACATGTCCATACTCATCAACCTCAATACCATACCAACCTTCAACACTCTGAATTACATTTGGATTTGCACTTTTCCAGCCTGTTTCATTAAGCCAACCTGATTTATTGGTAGCAGTATAGAGATCTATTAGAGCATGGTACTCGCTAATCAGGGAAGGATTGGATTGTCCTTTCACTTTTTGACAAAGACCAAATACCAATAGTATAAAGAATATCTTTTTCATTGTAGTCATAATATTTATAAGCCCAATCTTTTTAAAACCAGTTTTCAATTGACAGGTTTCCTATCCTTTTTAAGCTTGTTGTTCTCTTGTTCTAATTTTTTCAGTCGCTCCTCCATTTTAATCAGGTAGAGAGACATCTCTTCAATCTTTTGAAGAAGTAAAACATTAATTTCTTCAACGTCAATACCATCCTTCTCTACGGTTTTTGCCGATGGCATATTTGGCAAATGCCCATTCGTTTCAATGTATTTTTTTAATGCTGGTATATCTGTTATTGGGTAGTCCTTTTCAAATACATAATCCGGCCATTTAGTCTGAACTTCAATTTTCGCTCCCTCCATAATCACCTTTCCATTAACAGCCAGCGAATATCCTGTAGGCACTACAGCCGTTCCTACTCCAATACCACCGTTATCCGTACAATAGAGATTACTGCATAATGCATTTGGTGTAAGACCGCCTCCCAACTCTAAAGAGAATGTTCCTGCGTTCGCTCCTCCATCATTATCAATGGAGAAATAATAATCTGACCCCACTATCAGCGAGGATGTTGTAAGATTAGCTAAGGTATGCCCCCCCTCCGCTTTATTTGCAATGATATTGCCATCGTTATCAAATAATGTAATTCTCGGATTATTTAGCGTACCTTTCTCTTCTCCGGTAAGAACTTTTATATCAATCTTATTAGTAGTTGCTAAAAACTTAAACCAAACATTTTGATAACCAACACCTGACTCCTCATTAAATCCTTTGCTGGTTGCCCCGCTGTTTGAATAACCTCCATCTTCACTTTTCCAGTCACTAATGTTCGTTAATAA
>DATCRE010000588.1:0-3135 GCA_036569145.1 Cyclobacteriaceae bacterium | reverse complement strand
ATAGTCGATGGTCGATAGACCATGGTTGGTTTGAGATATTTAAAATGGTTTTGGTCTTTGGGCTGAAACCATTTTTTTTGATATCAGGCATTGTTGCTATAGCACGGAGTTACTCGGAGAATGCACAGAGTTTCACGGAGGAAAGTTCTGTAAATTAAAATACTATGTAACTCCGAGCATTCTCTGTGAACCTTAGTGTAATAACTTTTAATGCTTGCTCTTTACTGACTTCCGGACTTTCCGACTTTATTGACTTTCCGACTCCAAACAATAATAAACACTTTCAAACGTCTATACGGTTGGATTTTAGAGAAAGGATAGTTAAGATTGTTCAACAGCAAAACAGAACTTTGCCTGTCACTAAACTTAATTTTCCTCGTAATCGTTAAAAGTAAATCACAATAAAAAGTATGAACAACAACAACGAATTCAGAAAGTACGCTGTCCATCACATGGGCATGAGTGGCAATACCATCGATAGTTATGCCCAGAAGATTGAAAATATGACGCAGTATGTTATCGAGGAACGCCCAGGTAACTTCCGCGCAATTGATGTATTCACACGATTAATTTCAGATCGCATTATCTTTTTAGGTATGGGTATTGATGATCAGATCGCGAATCTTATTACAGCCCAGTTGCTTTTCCTTGAATCATCTGATCCTAAAAAGGATATCATCATGTATGTAAACAGTCCCGGCGGTTCAGTGTATGCAGGTCTGGGAATTTATGATACCATGCAATACGTAAATCCTGATGTAGCTACTATTTGTACCGGTTTGGCTGCTTCTATGGGTGCTGTATTGTTAACTGCAGGCGCCGCTAAAAAACGTTCTGCTCTGCCTCATGCACGGGTTATGATTCACCAGCCTATGAGTGGAATGCAAGGACAAGCCTCTGATATGGAAATTTCTTTGCGCCAGACGTTAGAGGTTAAAAAGGACCTTTATGACATCCTTTCAAAGCATAGCGGACAAGCTTATGATAAAATTGAGAAGGATTCTGACCGTGATTACTGGATGAGAGCCGCTGAAGCCAAAGAATATGGCTTAATTGACGAGGTTCTCATTCGCAAGAAATAGTCTCAAATTGTTAAGGATGTGCCCATTAGGCTACAAAAAACTGAGGATTTATTGGTATTTTTGTAAACGAGTGGGCACACCTCATTAAAATAAATCACAACGATTATGGCTGAAGTAACTTGTTCTTTCTGCGGAAGAAATAAAAAAGATGTTGACCTGATGATCTCGGGTATACACGCTCATATCTGCGACAAATGCGTTACGCAAGCCAGTCAGATTTTATTAGAGGAGAAGAAAAATAAAACTGAAACCGGTTTCACGCCGAATTTCAAGTTGATAAAACCTCTTGAAATTAAGAAGTTTCTTGATGAGTATGTAATCGGGCAAGACCAGGCAAAGAAAATCATGTCGGTTGCCGTTTACAATCACTACAAGCGATTAATGCAGCGCAAGCTTGACTCTGATGTTACTATTGAAAAGTCTAACATCATCATGGTTGGTGAAACTGGAACGGGCAAAACTTACCTCGCCCGCACATTAGCCAAACTTTTACAAGTACCTTTTTGCATTGCCGATGCTACTGTGTTAACAGAAGCTGGCTATGTAGGTGAAGATGTTGAAAGTATTTTGACTCGTCTTCTACAGGCTGCTGATTATAATGTTGAAGCAGCAGAACGTGGTATCGTTTATATCGATGAGATTGATAAAATCGCTCGCAAGTCTGACAATCCTTCTATCACCCGCGATGTTAGCGGTGAAGGAGTGCAACAGGCATTACTTAAATTATTAGAAGGTACTTCTGTTAACGTTCCTCCCCAGGGTGGTCGTAAACATCCTGATCAGAAAATGATCACGGTGAATACAGAAAACATCTTATTTATCTGTGGTGGTGCTTTTGAAGGAATATCAAGATTTATTGGAAACCGTCTGAACACCAGGCCGCTTGGTTTTGCATCAAGCGCTGATACTCATAATGGTGAGTTGGATAAAGATAATTTATTACAATTCATTACTGCACAAGATTTGAAAAGCTTCGGGTTGATACCTGAGCTCATTGGTCGCTTGCCCGTGGTTTCATTTCTGAATCCTTTAGACAAAGAAGCATTACAACAGATTCTTACCTCGCCAAAAAATGCGCTTGTAAAGCAATACAAGAAATTGTTTGAGATGGAAGAAATTGAGCTTGAATTTAAAGATGGCGCAATTGATTTCATTGTGGAAAAAGCAATGGAATTTAAACTTGGTGCACGTGGATTGCGTAGTATCTGTGAAGCTATCATCAATGACGCTATGTTTGAATTACCTTCAGACAAGACCTCTGATAAGCTTGTTATCAACCGCGCTTACGCTGAGGAGAAATTCAGCAAGTCGCAATACAGCAAGTTGAGAGTAGCATAATTAAGGTACGAGGTACGAATTTTGAAGTACGTCTGTCTATCTGTAATTTCTCTTATTACGTCCCTATATATGGTGATGGGCTAATACTAGACCATCCGCCGTCAATGATCAATGTTTGACCTGTGATATGTTTCGCCTTGTTTGATACAAGAAACAAGGCTGCATTTGCTATATCGCTAACAGTTGCCGGACTACCCATAGGGGTTAACTGCGACCATGTCTTTGCGTATTCTTGGTCTTCCATAGTACGTTCTGTTAACGTAGCTCCTGGAGCGATTGCGTTTATATTAATTTTAAATGGCGATAACTCTATAACTAAATTCTTTGCCAGCATCTCCAGCGCAGCTTTGCTCATGCCATAGGCTGCAAGATTTTTATGCGCCTGATGACCTGTTACGGAAGAAGTAAATAATATTGAACCACCTGTTGTTTGTGTCTTCATCACAGCGGCAGCAGCTTGTGTAAGAAAAAATGTTCCAGCCAGATTAACCTCCATCACTCTGTTAAAGGCTTCAGGTTTGTATGCAAAGAAATCACCGAATAGTGTAATACCTGCATTAGCGATGACAATGTTGGGTCTGCATCAAAATGCTAACGATTTGATTTTCAATTAAAGGAGTAGTTAGTACAAAAAAAGATAACCCCGTTTTTTTCAAATACTGAAAAGAACGGGGTTTTTGATAATTTGCTGTCGCTACAACACACAAAATTATCT
>DATCRE010000587.1:0-7424 GCA_036569145.1 Cyclobacteriaceae bacterium | reverse complement strand
TATTCGTAAATGAATCAAGCCAATACAAACTTAGCTGGTGGCCAGACAAAGAATTACTTTTAACTTTACCTGGCAAATATACTGGAACTGATTGACGATAATGATTCATTTACCTTTGGCACTACGATCCCTTCTCACCCTAATGCTTTTGTCAACGTTTTCGGTTCTCTTCGGGCAAACCGATTGTGTGTTGCGTAAAGATGAAGACAGCATCAAGGTTTATACCTGTCACAACGAAGGCTCTAAATTTAAATCCATCAAATCCAATTTTACAATTAACACTACATTGTCGACTCTCGTTTCCATGGTGTTCAACATCGGAAATTACAATCAATGGCAATACAATACGGTGAACCCTAAAATATTGAAACAAATTAGTGATCATGAGATCATCTATTATGTTGAGGTAGAAGCACCCTGGCCCGTCAGTAATCGTGATATGATTATTCATCTTCTCGTGAAGCAAGATCCGGTAACCAAAACTGTTACAATGACAGCCGACAGCGAACCGGATTATATTCCACATAAAGATGGGTTGGTGCGTGTGCCCATGTCTAAATCTACCTGGACAGTGAAACGATTGTCATCCAGCAAACTTGAAGTTCATTACGCCATTAAAATAGATCCGGGAGGATCAGTGCCGGCGTGGATGGTTAATATGGTTTGTGCCGAAGCACCCTATGTTTCATTTAGTAATTTAAAGAGCAAGATTAAAACCCTGAAAAATAATCCTGCTCCCTTTATTGTCGATTAACTTACTTTCTCTTTCCAGTCTTTTATTTCACGTTGCAAAACTTCATACGTTTTTTGAAGACTTTCCTCAAAGGATTCAGTTGTCTTCTTCACGAATAGATCATTGCCGGGAATAACCACTCTGACTTCAATAACCTTGTTGTCACGTTTGTCAGCCTTCTCAACACGCAGCACAACTTTACACTCTAAGATACGATCACTAAAATGTGATAGCTTTTCAAGCTTTTCATTTACCAGATCGAGTAAGTCCTGGCGCGGAGAACAGTCGATTGATTGAATACTGATTTTCATAAAAAATAGTTTGTGTTTCTATATAGGAAAGCTAACCAATTCTTTGAATTTTTCAAGAACATGTTTGTCATGCATGGAGATGTCAAATATCATCTTTGTTTGTTACCTTGTTAGAATTCATCCTACCATCTGCTTATAGAAATGAAGATAGATAACGCTGCTTTTCGACCTATTTCAATTACCATTTCAGAATCTATCGGAAATGTTTCTGCTCTCTTGCATGAGCCAACAGAAATGAAATGTATACTTACGTTGGCGCATGGCGCGGGAGCAGGAATGACACATAAATTTATGGAAGAACTGGCTGTTGAGCTTGGCAAGAATAAGATCGGGACCCTTCGGTATAATTTTCCATACATGGAACAGGGGAGAAAGATGCCAGACGTGCCAGCCATTGCAACTAAAACAGTACATAAAGTAATTCAAACAGCGCATGAGTTATTCCCCACAATACCATTACTGGCCGGAGGAAAATCATTTGGCGGCAGAATGACTTCTCAATTACTTTCAAAAGAAGACATTGCATTTGTGAAGGGCATAGTCTTCTTTGGATTTCCGCTTCATCCGGCAGGCAAACCTTCAATTGATCGGGCAGCACATCTTAAAGATGTTAAGAAGCCGATGCTCTTTCTTCAGGGAACAAAAGATACATTGGCCGATGCTTCGCTTATTAGTAATGTATGTAGCGAGCTGCCAACAGCTACGCTTAAATGGCTTGAGAAAGCAGATCATGCTTTTCATGTTCCGAAACAAAACCTCATTCCTGAGCTCGCATTACTAACGCGTAAGTGGTTTGAATCATTTTAACTGATGCAGTGAGTTGATAGCCATCAGAATTAATATACTGGCGACCACACAAGTTATTGCTGGTACAAGAAAGAAATAGATAAAGCCTGTAACAGCAAAGCCCACTATACAAAACAAAATTGGCCATAACAGAATGTAACTTGTTTTTGGTGCATGCGTGCTGGCACTTGAGATAAACCAAAGTAAAAAAGCAAATGCTACCAGGGTGATAGAGAGGTTGAGACTCATTCCATTATAGAACTCATCATAAGTTCTTAGCTGGCCACCAAGCGGAACCTGAACGGTTTCCATTTGTTTGAAAACTTCCTGAATCTGTGGTTCTGGTGATTTTTTACGGGTAAAGTGTCCAAGAGTATGCCCGGCAGCAAAAAAAATAATACAAGCCGATGCAAAGCGGAGAAGTAATTTGGCCTTCATTAAAGTAGTGATTTAGATTAACCCCTAATTTAAGTATAGCCAATTAATGTGATGGGTAAAGTTCAGGGTGTAGCATGTGATCTTTAACTTCCTCAATCATAGAGAGTTCCTCATTTGTGAAATCAGCTGAAGGAGCTTCGTTTTGAGATTGAATGAACTTCTCGAGGCAGTCATAGAACTGAAGTCTGAATTTCCAGACTAATTTACTTCCGATGGCTTCTTTCAGGTTACGAACAGAAGCTTTATCATCTATCCAGTAAAGGTCGTGAATAGTTGAAGTTGTGGAATTATCAATGTAGCCTGGCATGAACTTTAAGTCAGCATGCTCAAGCCTTTTTCTTACGTCTTCTCTGAAATCTGATTTACCTGTAATATAGATTGTATTCCAATTCATTTTAATACCTAATATTGTTTTGCTTATGTTTGTGAATCGATGTTTTGTTTTTTGTTGATCTTCGTTAACCAAACAAAGTTTTTAACTACATCTTTTCATTCACATATTTTCTTAACGTTTTAATAATATTGATCATTTGGTAATACGAAGGTACGGCATAAAGGTTGGCTTTACATAAACATTGTATCTACAGCAAACGGATGCATTGAAAATATTTTTTTCATATCACGGTTCGTGTTAGTGCAAACGATAAAAATCATAATTTGTTTAGAGGAAAAATGACTGACAAGAATAAACATACCATGCTCTATACGGATGGAAGTTGTAACACAAAGTTTAGAACAGGAGCATGGGTTGCTATCATTTTTATTGATGGCCAAAAAAATATTCTTCAAGGTATAGAACATGATACTACGCACCAACGCATGGAGCTACGAGGTATCATTGAAAGCATGAAATGGTTAATACAACATCATCCGGATAAGAGCGATGTACATCTTTTTACAGATAGCCAATACGTTGTTAATCTTCCTGCCAGAAAAGCAAAACTGGTGAATCAACGTTTTACGACAAGCAAGAAGGAGCTTATTAGTAACGCAGATCTTATTGAAGAATTTTATAAAGTTATCGGCTGCTTTCAGTTACAAATTGAAAAAGTGAAAGCACATGAAAAAAAGCGAGATGATGTGTATAACGGCAACAGAGAAGCAGATCGTTTATGCAGAAAAGCAGTTCGGAATGAATTGAATAACTAACCTGGATTTTGAGAAAGCCGGATTAAGTTAATTTGGTGAACAGGCATTTTCTCAGTCAAAAAAAATGCCTTTCGATGTAAAAGGCATTTTTTCGGTGGATATAATTTCAGTTTACTCAGCAGCCACTGGCTCTGCTGGTACCGGTATTGGTTTGCGATTAACGTGAAGAACGAATTTCTTATCCATGCTCAATTCATAGATGGCGTCGTTCATCAATTCCATAGCTTTATTAGATTGCTGCAGCATAGTCAGCAGATCATTAGCGATAATAGAATTTTTAATGTTATTAAGGGCCTTTCCTTTTGATGCTTCTAATGTGAATGCATAGCCAGACTTTACTTTTTCACCCATGGCCTTAAATTCGTGAACAAACATCTTATATTCCTGTGGCCCAACAGCCGAATCAGACATCAATTTAAGAAGTACCGGACGATACTTATTCCATACAGGTGCGTAAATGTTAATTTCCACGGGATTAAAGTTGGTTTATGGTTTTACAGCGAAAATCGCCGCTATAAGCGAAAGGGCCTGCAATGTAACTATTTTTCTGTGGAGTTCATATAAAAACGTCGATTAGAAGCATTGGAATTCGTAAAGTACGAAGGAAACAATTACTTTTGGAGACAAGTAAGTCTCTTATCTCAATCCTTAGTTTTAATAGTCACTTGCGAACAGGACCAATTAGATTATCCCTTGATTTGTTCTGAATATCGTTGCGGGATATCAAACATCGTTATAAAAGAAATCAATGCCGGTGTTCATTATTTTTGAATTGGATTATTACTAACTTTAAAACACAACTACTAAAATTATCTATGGCTAAATCGCAAGAGACATTTAACAAAAAGGAAAAAGAGAAACAAAAACAGAAAAAGAAGGAGGAAAAAGCTCAGAAAAAATTAGATCGCAAAGCCAACGCATCTAATAAAGAAGTAACGTTCGAAAGCATGATTGCCTACGTCGATGAAAACGGTAATTTCAGTTCCACTCCGCCAGATCCCACCAAGAAAAAAGTTATTAACGCCGATCAGATTGAAATAGGCGTTCCACGTCGCAGAGAAGAAACTTCAGAAGAAGCGGGCCACACTGGTGTGCTAACATTCTTTAATGAAGCAAAAGGTTTTGGTTTTATAAAAGACTCGAAGACACAGGAAAGTATCTTCACCCATATTAACGGTCATTTAGACAAATTAAAAGAGAATGATAAAGTGACATTTGAGGTAGAGCCCGGCATGAAAGGGCCCAATGCCGTACGTGTTAAATTATTGAAGTAATCTATATAGCCGAAATTCATAATGCACCATCTGCTTAAAGGCGGTTGGTGCATTTTTATTTAGGAAATCTTGAATTCGAAACAGCGGCTTGACTTGTGGAATTTGCTATAAAACCATTTTAAACAGAGTTTTTAACAGCTTTTTGCGCAATTTGCGAGCCCTGTTTTCGATGTGAAAGGAGTTTGAATATATTCTTTTGTTATTCGCCAAAACTTCGCTTTTTTACTGGTTGGAAACCCATACAATTTTAGCTTTTATCTATTGAAATCTCCGCTCACCATAAAAGATCTTGTCAATCTGCTTTACCAGAACAGGGAAGTAGTGGAGATGCTTTTTGGAAATAAAGATTCGCTCAATAAATCGGAGATACTGGCTCGTGAGGATATGTCCGATGAAAAGCTGGAGAAGTTGGTAGCCTACGAAATCATTCACGAGAACAATAACATCATTGGGCTTGATGACCGGATTACCACCTTCATTGAAGAGTTCCTGGAAATCGGGGAAGTTACAACGAGCTTCATCAACGACAATATTCAAACGCTTAACGAAAATCTGAAGTACTATCGCATTGATAGCAACCCGAAGTTTTTGCGCAACATCAAGCGTTCGCTAAAGAAGATCAACTCTACAACATCTCGTGAGGTAATGAAGCTTCACAAGAACATAGACGATACGTATAAAAATCAGGACAACTACGTCATCAAACTGCAGGAGCTTGATAAGTATAAAAGAAAACGTGATGACATCATTGACCTGATCAAAGAATCGGAACAAATCATTTCTGAAGCACAGGGATTTTTCAATACGATCATCGATGCCGAACTAAATTCAATTGTATTAGATCTTCGTTATGTGCTGGTGCGCAACCGCGATTACCTGAATGAGATTCAGGCGCAGATCATTGATTTCATTAACAAGATTCAATATCAGTCTGAGATTTATAAAAAGATTCAGCGCCTTAAAGAACTTAAAGATTACGAAGAGCTTAAATACAAGACCAATTTTGATGATGTGGTAGCAGGCACCAATGCATTGATGTTTCAGAAGCGGAATATTTTACGATCGAGATTATCGCTCGACTTTTTGCATTCTGATCACGGCTACATGCTCACACAAAAAGTAGCAGCGCGACTTCACTTATTACGAAATAATTATCGTAAGCCTGCTGGAAAAATGGCTGCAGGGTTTGATGATAACAACCGTGAAGAATCTGCAAGTCTTAATATTGAAGGACTGGTTAATAAGTTTCTTCAAACCGATACAGATTTATTCCAGTTTGTGCTCAATTATAAATTCCCAGAGAAGGCAGGCGATCTGAGTCTTGAAAAAAGAATTTCGTTATACGTTGGTATTTCTATTGACTATGATAACAAGCTCACCATCTCAGGTAAAATTGGTAAAATGGAAATCGTAAATGAAAAGAAACAGAAGCTAAAGGTTGGCTATGCTATTATTAAACCAAACCGGAAAGCGTTAGTATGAACATACCCAAACAGACACCGGAGATATTCAGCATTCTAAGCAAAGGAAACTTCATTAGCTCTAATGGTAGTAAAGGCAAGTTGTATGAGGTGATCAGCTATGAAGATAATTTTCATATTCTGAAAGAATTCTTTAGTCATACTGGCTATATTCTTGAACACGGACATAATTACTATTACTTCAGTCAGTTGGAAGAAACCAATACACTGATGGAGAAAAAGCTTGAGCAGTTTGCCTATTATATTGATGTGATGGATTTTTTTTCTTCCATGGATACCAAGCCAACGGTTGGTACGCGATACAGGGTTACGCAGATTGCAGAAGAATGCTTTTCAAATGAACGTTTAAAACAAAAGATACTGGCCTTATCGCGCAAAGAGAAGATGGTTGATAAGGTTGCTGAGATTGCGGGCGATTTAACAACGGGTGGATTTTTTGAACAGGAAGATGAAGATACCTACAAAGTGATGGATGCCATTCATTACCTGGAACAGGTTATTTCACTGATAACAATTGAAGATGATGGAGAACAGACGAATCCTTAACCGGATCATATTTATAAATATTGCCAATACCGATTACTCGGCCATTGAAATTGCAGGTAACACCTGCTTTGTTGGTACGAATAACATGGGGAAGACTACGCTTCAGCGTGCTATTCTTTTTTTCTATAGCGCTAATACACGTGGACTTGGTATATCAACATCACAAAAATCTTTTGAAGATTATTATTTTCAATATCCTAATTCGTATATCATTTATGAACTAGCTACAGAAGAAGGTTTCTTTCATGTCATGGTTTACAGGCATAATAAACTGTTTTATCGGTTTGTTGAAAATGCATTTGTTCAGGAGCATTATATTGTAGATGGCGATGCACAATTGCCAAAGGCTGTGCTTGCAAAGTTAAATGAGAATAAGATTTCCTATAGCGATCAGATTGAAACCTTTGAACGCTATCGCAATATTATTTATGGTGCCGATCCTGACAAGAAATACAAGAAGTTTGCTTTGATGAAAGGTAATAGCAACTACCATAATATACCGTTGGCTATTACATCCATATTTTTAAGTTCAGAGTCAGTAATCAAGGCTGAGTTTGTGAAGGAGTGTATTGCCAACTCCATCAGCTCCAAGCATACTACTATTGAATTAAAAACGGTGGAGCGTCAGCTGCGACAGTTCACAGAGCGGTATCATGATATTGAAACATTCTTCCGAAAAGAAAATGCACAACGCAGCGATCTGATC
>DATCRE010000586.1:0-3600 GCA_036569145.1 Cyclobacteriaceae bacterium | reverse complement strand
ACAGGCAAACATAACTCCAACATAGCATCTCTGAAACCCTGAAGCTCATCAACAGTTACACTACGCATCATGTAAACAGTCATGAAGGCAGTCATCTGACTCATATTGTATTTGGATGATGTGAGATCAACCAAAACACGCCTGGCTGTTTCTTTCGATAATGAACGATGATCGATTAATTCATTTAATATCTGTTTCATCAGTATGTATTTTAAAAGCTTTGAGTCTTGAGCTATGAGTTGCGAGCAATACTAATTCTTCAACCAGTTCTCAATCATCTTTGGTCCTTCAGGAGTCATCACTGACTCGGGATGGAACTGCACTCCTCTTACATCATATTTTGTGTGGCTTAGTGCCATCACAAGTCCTTCGTTGTTCACTGCCGTAATTTTTATTTCTGGTGTAAAGCTCTCGGCTACCACGGCCCATGAGTGATAATGTGTAGCCTGAAATTCTTTAGACACACCTTTAAAAAGCAATTCACTCTCATCGGTTACTGTTGCTGTCGATGTTACACCATGCAGCACTTTAGGAATGTTATAAAGCTTGGCGCCATACACTTCACCGATGCCCTGATGACCAAGACAAATACCAATGATACTTTTTGTCGGGCCATATTCTTTAACCAGTTGTTTCATAATACCTGCTTCATCGGGAATACCAGGGCCAGGCGACAGTAATATCTTATCATATTTCTTCACGTCTTCCAGTGCAATCTTGTCATTGCGAAAGATATCGAGCGGGTAGCCTAGTGCACGAATGATGTGAACAAGATTGTATGTAAATGAATCGTAATTATCGAGAACCAAAATTTTCATTAGATGCGTGTTGATTAAAGTTACTGTTATTAAATCTTTTCAGCCATGACCACAGCTTTGCGTAGCGCAGCCAACTTGTTGTTTACTTCCTGTAATTCACTTTCTGCACTGGATTTTGAAACTACACCAGCACCAGCCTGGAAAATAAGTTTGTTATCATGACTAAGGAAAGTACGAATCATAATAGCGTGATTGAAAGAACCATCAAAACCCAGGAATCCAATGGCTCCTCCATAAAAACTGCGATTTACGTTTTCATACTTATTGATCAACGTCATGGCCATGTGCTTTGGTGCACCAGACAATGTTCCTGCAGGAAAAGTATCCGCAGCCATCTTGATAACAGAAGAGTCTGCTGTTAATGTACCGGTAACTTTTGATACCAGGTGAATAACGTGTGAATAGAATTGAATTTCTTTAAACACTTCAACCGTAACGTGATCGGCATTACGGCTCATATCGTTGCGTGCCAGATCAACCAGCATAACGTGCTCGGCATTTTCTTTTTCATCGGCAGCAAGTCTGTTGGCAATTACGGTATCTTCCTGATCGTTACCAGAACGTCTGAATGTTCCTGCTATTGGATAAATGTGAGCTTTGCCTGATTTGATCTGGAGTTGTGCTTCGGGTGAAGACCCCATAAGCTTAAAGTTTCCATAATCAAAATAGAATAAATATGGCGATGGATTGATGGAACGGAGTGCGCGATAAACATTGAATTCATCACCCTTAAATCCGCAAGAAAATCTTCTTGATAAAACAATCTGAAACACATCTCCGCGATAGCAATGCTCCTTCCCTTTCTCAATAATCTTCAGGAACTCATCATCTTGAACGTTGGATGTTTCAGCATCGGTCAGCGTGAAGTTATAGGTTGAGAACTTGTTGCTGAAGATGATCTTCTCAACTTTTTCAAGTCCTGATTCCAGCGATGAGTTTTCTGGTAAATGTTCGAACAGGCTTAGTTCATTTGAAAAATGATCGACAACAATAACGTAGCGATACAGTTTGTAGAGAATATCAGGAATTCGTTTTTCAGTTTGGGTGATGGTAACATCTTCAAAATAGCGAACAGCATCGTAGGCAATGTATCCGAATAGTCCACAGTTTGGAAATTTAGTAGTGATGGACTTATCAATTGAGAATGAATTGCGAAAGTTCTCCAGCAACGTAGAAGCCTGTCCTACTTGTGCGATCGTTTCTTTCTTCATGGTGTTATCAGGATAAACAATTTCTACCTGATTATTATCAACCTGAAAAGAAGCGAGCGGCTCGCAGCAGATAAAAGACAAGCTGTTTTCGTGACCATGATAGTCAGAGCTTTCCAGCAGAATGCTGCCGGCAAAAACATCACGAAGCTTAAGATAGATATTTACCGGCGTAACGGTGTCGGCCAGGAGTTTTCTGAATTGGGTGTTAAGTTTGTAATTCATTGTACTTATCATTTCAACTTTCAAAATATTAATGATTATAAAACAACGAAGGCCTGCTGTGAACAGCAGGCCTTCGGGCTTATAATTAAGTCATAGCAAGGCTGTTCACACATCGTGTTCCGATCTGTGCCACCACCAAGCTGTTATGTTATTAAGATTCTTCATTTGTAAAATTAAGCCTTCTTAGCGGCTCTTTTTGGCTTTGCTTCGCCAGCTACTTCAGCTGTTTTCTTAGAAGCAACTCTCTTTAATTTAGCTTTGATAAGTTTTTTGTTTCTTGAATTACCGTAAGAATCTCTCCAGATCTTACCCTTTTTGGTTTTCTTATCGCCTTTTCCCATTGTGAATTTTAATTTTCGAGGGCAATTATAGTAAAGTATATGTTTATTACAAAAAGACTTCCCGTTTTTTGCCCAATAAATTAATAAAATAAGCAATCTACAGATATTAATTTCCCTGAAAGCCCCTGTGGGCAGTCTTTTTTGTTTACTTCTTTAAATTAGAATCTTCTTACTTGTTCTGGCAGCTTCATAAATAGCTTGAAGCACTTTCATGTCTTTAAATCCCTCTTCACCTGCAATATGATTGGGTAATTTTTTGTTATCCAATAACACCTTCGCTATCTCGTCGCATTGTGTAGCTTGCTGATTTATAGTTGGAAAATTTAGCTCTCCGTTAGATGTTCTTCCTTTAAATGGACCATAACTAATAGCAGGACTAAGTTCAAAAAAACCATCATCTGCTCCTGCAAAAAGACGATCGATGCTACACGCATACGTACTTGATGATGTGCACACGGCACCTCCAGGAAAATTCAATTGCCATGTAATCGACTCTTCTACTTCTGAAAACAATTCCTTATTTGTTACAGGTCCGAACTGGGCTGTTACAGAAGCTGGTTCCTCTCCTGTTATATACCTGCCAGCTTGAACACAATAGACACCAAGATTCATCAATGGCCCGCCACCTGACATCGCTTTCTTCAATCGCCACTCAGAAGGGTCTCCGCTTTTATAACCCAGTGATGCTTCTATCAAGCGAACTTGTCCGAAAACTTTTTCTTGTCCCAGTCTTTTTAATTCAACATTATACGGCTCAAAATGTAAACGATAACCAACAGCCAGTTGCACGCCTGCTTTGTTGCAGACATCAATCATCTCCTGGCAATCCTCAGGTGTCAGTGCCATGGGCTTTTCAACAATAACATGTTTACCTGCTTTTGCTGCACGAATGGTATATTCCTTGTGCATGGAGTTTGGCAGGATTACATATACCAGATCGATATCTTTGTTCTTTGCAATCTCATCGAAGTTCTGATAATTATAGATGTTAGCTTGTGGTATGTTATA
>DATCRE010000585.1:0-7391 GCA_036569145.1 Cyclobacteriaceae bacterium | reverse complement strand
CGAGTCCGTTGCTTTAAATTTAAGTTTGTAAGTTTTAAAGTCGTCAACTGGAGGAGTCTCTATTTCTCCGCGAACTGTATTTTTCTCCTCGGTGTCATGTAGCCAAAGCTGAAATCTCATTGTCGTAGAGGGTGTTGATTTCACCTTACACTCTACTATATAGGTGAATCCACTGACAATTCCTGTTCTTAGGTCATGATAGGCTCCACCTTGTCCTGGTCCACCACTCCAAGCCCACTCTGATGGCAATGCCTCAAAAATCATTTGATTGTTCTCAATTCTATTTGTCCTATGAGGATTTGTACTTCCCCAGTAATTCATTGCCCAAAAGTTAGCATTTGATGAAAAGTCCTCTTTAAAAATCGTCTCGGAGAAAAGCCTACTAATAATGTATTTATTTATAAGTCGATAAAATGGAATTGCTGCAATCGCTATTAATAGAATGTTAATAATCTTTAGCTCAATCGTGGAAGTAAAGAACTTTGTGATGGCCTGTCCAATAACGCTTAGATGTCGATAGTCGTAGGTTTTGAGGTTATCATAGATGTCCTCACCCATTTTGGAAAGAAACCCCAATACAATTGCTGTCCCGATGAAGGATAGAATTGTTGTCCATGTTATAGTCTTTCCAAATACTCTCATTTGTCCAGAAAATGATTCTGACTAACGTTCGCATATTAAGCGTGCCGGCAGACCAAATTTAATAATTAATCATCAAACTCTGCCGGCATGATTTATATGCATTGTTACAGGCTGGCGTCTCACAATCTTCGAAAAATCACGTCCTCCAGTTCCTTGAAAACTTGCATCTCTGGTTTGATAAATGTCGACAGAGTTACCTTAAATGACTCGGGGTTTACATTAGTCGTGATACTGCAAAAGTTTTTAATTCTGTTCGTTTCATCCTTTACGTTTTGATTTATGATATCAGTAACAAATTTGTCATACTCTTCTTCCTTAAACTCTTTTTGATTTCCTGTACAGTATTCCTTCAAAACCTCCTTGTCAAATAGATAGTTTTCAATTTCCCATCTGTTCAGTACCCTATGAGTTTGATGATTGTTTTGTAGATAAATTTTACGATCATTTTCGTTATTAAGGCGTCCGGAAGATATGTCTCTGTCCTTAAGCACAAGTATTTCAATATCAGTAAAGACCTTTGTCAGAATAGCAAAGGCTATTTCACTTCTTTGGTCCAATTCGGTATTCCCACCACTTGAAACAAAAAGTGTGTCATGATGTGATTCTGTAAATATGTTATTATATACTTTCGCATCAAATCCTTTCTCTTCACCATTCTGTCCAGGTCGATCCTTACCCTCGCAGTAGACTATTCTCTTAGGACTTACCAATCCTGTTAAATCTTCCAAGGCTGTACTAAAAATTCTTTGCCAGTTTTTCCTATTAGATTTTGTTGGCACGATAACATGACTTCCGTGAAAGTAGTCCTTCTCAGAGAAATCCAACACTTGAGACTTCGATTTCAACTCGTCCTGCAATGCGCGAAGGAATCCAATACTATGCGTTGCTACCCAGAGTTGGCAATTGTCAGGAATTAATTTTTCAATTTCCGTTAGCAACTTCCTTTGTATCGAAGTGTTTAAATGCAGTTCAGGTTCATCGATACAGAACACCGTATCGTTGTAATCTTTTGTCTTAACTATCAGATCAATAACTATGTCAATAACTTCTTTCTCACCTGAAGATAAGTTTGAGTAAGGAAAGTCGGTAACGTTGCCTTTTTTAAAATACAACTGTCCTTTCTTAGAAAGAATGTTTCCTAAACTAGATATCTCAATATCAAGGACCTTATTCAATATTGAATTAATTTGTCCAATTAATTCATCTCTTACTTGGACTCCGGTTCTCGACCCTTCAAAAAATTCTGAATAAGCTGAACCTAGCAGTCTCTTGTAATTTGATTCAAGTCTCGTGTCTATCGCGATCGAGCTAATTGGCTCATCTCGAGATTGCATTATTTCCGGAAGCGCCTCAAGTTTTTGAACATTAAATTTTGATGTGAATCGGTAAGCTGTTCGAATGTAGAAGCTTTTGCGGTTTATCTCACCTTGATCAGGAACTAGGGTGATAGCTTCCTGCTTGTTGTAAACCGTCTTCCGTTTATCTAATTCAGAGTAATAAAATGCCTTTGAATAAAAGCCATGTCCCTCATCTCCAATGAGTCTAAAATCTCTCATTCTGTCCTCAAAAGCATCGAAGATTGAACTCTTTCCACAACCGTTTGGACCAACCACAGCGACAATTTTTTTAGGATCGTTCCCTAAATCAATTGTGAGATCGTCAAACCTCTTAAATTCTTTGAGTGTAATCTTCTTAAGCTTCATGGATTATTTGGAGAGATAGTGATTTACGCTTGCCTGTAACGTTTGTGTTTCTGCAGTGGTGCCTTTTCGAAGCCGCGTCCTGTCCCACGAAACAAAAACGTTGAACGAAGATAAAACTTTAAACCAACTCGTCACGGCACCATTGCAGAAACATGCTGTTGGCTGCTGGTGCTATGTCCTTATTTAAATTTGGCAAATAAATTATTGTCAAGAAACTCATATGTGTCTGGTACAAATAACATTACAAAAAGTCCGTCAGCAATTAGAAATTTAATGTCTCCACTTGTCAACCAGAAAACCCCTATTGCTCCAACTATTAATATGTCAACGAATATTATTAATGCAATCTTAGAAAGTATTGAATATTGTTTGTAATACTTGGATTGTATCCAAAACAAGCCTAAAGTAAAAATGGTAATGAGTATTAAGTTAAAAAGTAAGTCAGTTGTCTTGGAATGATAAATGAAATCTTTGTCCACTATCATTTTAATAACGTTTGCATGTACCTCAACGCCATACATGTCAGGTAATGAGCGACCAATAATTTTCTTGTTTAAAGGAGTAAAGAAAATGTCCCCCGGAACATAGTCACCAAAAGTTTCACCCATAAATCCTAATAGAACAATTTTTCCTTCAATGTCCTTTTTCTCAAATTCGCCATTTAGTATTTGATGTGAGTCAAATGTTTTGAACATACCGTCCGAATTATCATTCCCATAACCATACCATCGAATCATCATTTCATATTCGGTGGCATATTTCAGCACAGTGCTGTCCAGAAATGATGCAACGAGAAACCCAAAAGACAAATGCTTTACTTTGTTTATGTCAGTAACAGGATAAAATGACCTAACGGTCCCATACTCAGGGTCGTCAGTTGCGATGTTTAGATTAACAATTCCTTCTTTAACATGTTCTCTAATCATTGGAGATTGACGAGCAACAATGCCTGTACCATCATCTGTCTTTCCACCATACGCACTTGCCAAAACCAAATTGTCAAGTGCTTTAACTTGATTTGATAGAAAATTTGTTCCAATAACGTCTACGGTGTCAACTTCATGGTCAAAGAATATATCTCCACCAATAACTTTAGGTTGATTAATTGAAATGACTTTAAGCATCTCCGCCAATTCAGTTCTGTTTCTATAGCCAATATTTACAATTACTATATTTTCGTCCGCTTTTGGTCTAGGCTTATATTGATAATATAAGTCGGTAAAATCAACATCATTTATTGCGACAGTAAATTTTTCTAGAACATTTACTTTTTCGGAGATATAACTTATTATAATGGACAGGATTGTCGAACTAACTATGGTTAGAATTACTTTGAATATTTTAGATTGTCTAGTCATCTAATCAGGTGTCCAAAATTTATTAAGCACTTGCAGCCAACAATTGGCTAAACGACATACGCATATATTTTGGGATATATACGTATGTCGTATATATTCCTTTTATCACTACACGTTTCCAGGCGCGTTTCGTTGCCAACTTGGTTGTCCTCAATATCGGTGAAATCTCAGGTATCTCAAAATTGAATGTTTAACTTTTCGACCGGACTTTTGATGTAAAATTTTGAGTCTTAGGGAAGCTATGTCCTGATGCCATACTTCGGTTGTGGGGCGCATACACATTTGCTGACACTAAGGGGTGGTGTTTTAAAAGCAGGTGCTTCAACGTCGGGAGCAATTGAGGTTAATTTGCCCGATGCGGTAAATATGAAGCTATACGGCAAAAGCTATGGCAATAAGCCAGCGACGGACACCGGCCTGTTAATTACCTCGTTAGAAGCGCGGATGACTGGCTTGTAGATACCGATGTAAATGTAGTCGATCCATAGATTCGCTTTTGCTTCTGTTGAAGGGTATATAGAAGTTGCTACACTTTTTTTTGCTACACTAAACCGTGGTAGTTTATAAGGTCTTAATTACATCAACCCAGCGATTGATTAAAAGAAGTTAAGAAAAGTATATTTGACGTATCGAAAGCATTTATATACTTGCGTTACGAGCCGCACGTTTTCCCTTCCCTGTGGGTGGTAGCTCTACCACCCATTTTTATTTTCCAAGATTCATCGGAACGCAGCCACAACGAAATTTTAGACTTCTTAAAAAAACTAGGATGGCATATAGGCATATACCAGTGTGAAAAACAAATGGAATTCGCGGTGTAATGGCCATATTCCAGCCAGCATCATGCAGCATGCTGCATGACACCGCTTCGTAAATATGCCTTAATCCTTTCCTGAATCTGTTCCTCAAAAAGGCTATCGTTAAATATAGTCACCGCGTGTTCAATAATGTACTGCTTCATCAATGGCATATATGCAACATCGAACGGTTCATCTTTATAGTCATCGAGCGCATGCATTACCTGCCTGTATTTCTCCGGTGGTAGATTAGTGTGCATAACAACTTCTATATAATTATTCAATACGAGCATAATCCGGTGCGTTGCCCTGCATTTTAGATTTTTTAAAGCATCATTGACCGGCTTTAACCATGCTGCATCATCTGTGTTGGTGGTTTCCGGTAAATTCCAGATTCCATCAGGTGTCCTGATTTGTCTCATAGTGTTTTTGTTTTTTTAAAGATAAAAAAACTAATTAAATTAGTTAACGTAAAACTAATAATAATAGTTTATCTTTGAGCCATAGGAACTCCAAACCCATAAATTATCTGAAAGGCAAAATCAGTTAGGGTAACACTAAAACTGATTATTTTATGCATCCGAAAGACGATGAAGCTTATCCAGTTGGTACTGTAGTACGACTGAAGAAGACCGGGCAACTTGCCCTTATAAAAGACAAAGCGTTCGTTTATGATGGCAAAAATTTCCTGCATTATGACGCCGAGATTGAAGGTAGAAAAGGCATTTACGCTATCTATCATGGCGATGTAGAGCTTGAATGCCTGCCTATAACAGAAAAGCAGGGCGAATAAACTGGTTTTAGGAATAACATGCACCCATAATTATTGATCTTACTATGGCTAAAGGCAAATATCCTAAGGACAGTATTATCACCAATGACAAGCAATATTACTCACTACCCAAAAGAGAGGTTCAGATATACGAACCGCTCCAGGCGGTTGAGATACGCCTTTATTGGGAAGATAAATGTACCAAAGGCTCTGTAGGCTTTGATAATGTTCAGCATTTTGCCGAATTCCTGCGGGCAAACCCGAAGCTAGCTATGCGAATTGGCTATGTGACGAAAGAAAAATCGTAAGCGTCACTACTTTTATGTGTTCAATGTTTTTGTCTTAGCAAGGCTGGTTGGATTCTGGCAGAATCAAATGTATATAAGAAATGGGCTTTTTAAAAAAACAGCCCATTTCTATTAGACAATTTATACCGCTTTAAGCTTACCGTAATTTTCATCATTTACTTGAAGAAATTTAGCCTTCAGTGCTTGCATATCATCACTGAGTTTCTTCTCAATTACTTTAGCGTAAATCTGAGTAGTGGTTATCGTTGAATGACCGAGCATCTTGCTCACCGATTCAATAGGAACTCCGTTGGTGAGTGTTACGGTAGTGGCAAATGTATGTCGAGCTAAATGGAACGTGAGGTTCTTTTTTATTTTACATAAGTCCGCTATTTCTTTTAGATAGCTATTCAATTTTTGATTTGATATAACAGGAAATAGCGTGCCGTTTGCAATTGCTCTTGGATGTTTTCTATAACGTTCAATTATTTCGATTGCCTTTGGAAGCAATGGTACTCTTACAGGATTACTTGTCTTCTGACGATTGGTATACAGCCAATCTTCGCCATCTATACCTTTAGTTATATTAGCTTGAGTAAGCTGCATTACATCGATATAGGCTAGGCCGGTATAACAGCTAAAAACAAACAAGTCACGTACCCATTGCAATCTAACTATAGCAAGCTCTCGCATTTCGATGGATGCTAACTCTTCTTTTGTAAGGAAGTCTCTTTCTACTTTTTCAAATTTTTGCTGATATGCAGCAAAAGGGTCTTTATCTATCCACTCCATACGGATAGCCAGGTTTATCATTTTTCTGAAACGTTCGATATGCTTCATTACTCCATTGTTGGCCAGAGGCTTGTGGAAATCCTCTGGCTGATGGCTGCGAAGGAAATATTCAAAGTCTGTGATGAACTTATAGCTTAATTCAGAAAGGTATATGTCTGACGTTCCGAATCGCTCCTTTAAAAATTTGGTGATATACTTCTGTGTGGTAAAGTAGTTTTTAAGAGTTCCCCACGCCAATGAATCCTTTGTTTGTGTATTGTGGTACTCAATCAACTTACATAAAGTATAGTCTTTACGATCATTGCCCAGGAATTTGTTTTTGATGGCTTCCGCTGTGACCAATTTTTTTTGTAACATCATTTCCTGATAGCAGGAAACGATACCCGCACGGACCTGTTCCAGGTATGCATTGAGGGCGCGAACTTCTTCGCGGCTACCTTTAGCCATTCCTTTGTTTCCGTTCCAGTTCTTTTCGTCAATGTTTCGTTTGACCGAGACATCCACACGCTTGCCATCAACAGTGATGCGTGCATAAATAGGGGCAAGACCATTGTTGATCTTGTACTTCCTTAGGTAGAAGATTACACCGAAGGTGTTTGTGTTTGTTGTTTTCATAATGCTTTTTTCGTTTGATCAATGCAGCGCATTGATTACCTCACAATTCTCCAGCACGTTGAGCATTATCAAATGACACCAAACAGAATCAAAAAATATGATTCAATGATTTGATACCCAGATAGCTACATAACATTCTGTGCCCCAAATATAGAATGGAAAAACAGGGCACCGAATAGGGCACATTTCTATTGAATAAAATGGTTTGAATTGATTGAAGAAAAAGTAAAAAACCCTTTATATCATACGATATAAAGGGTTTTGTTGACATTTGATTGTCTGTATGTCGGGGTGGCCAGATTCGAACTGACGACCTCTTGGTCCCAAACCAAGCGCGATACCGGGCTACGCTACACCCCGAACTTAAAAGGGAGTGCAAAGATATAATTTTCTCTTTACCCAACCTTATTCTGAACCTAATATTC
>DATCRE010000584.1:0-6083 GCA_036569145.1 Cyclobacteriaceae bacterium | reverse complement strand
GCGAAAGATGACTTCTTCTTGAATTATGTGTACAGATGAAATTCAAATACACCGGCTGATTGGCTTTGACGTTACGTTGTATAAAGAGACTTAATTCCCGAAGTATCTCTTTTCGTTCGGACGGAATCTGATTAAACTCTTTGGTCAGTTCTTCAACGGTAAATTTTAGTGACGGTAATAAGTTCATGGTGATGTTGGTATTTAAAAATATTATTTCTCGCTAAAAGGCTCAGCAGATTTCCACATATGGAACATTACAATGACTGGGAAAATAACCCAGGCGGCGTTAGCCAAAAATACTCTGAATATTTCTGGCGAAGCATGCTCGCCATTTACTTCTTCAAATAAGATAATTGTAACGTTGGTAAGCATAACCGAAGCCCAGACAATACTTACAAGACGAATCCAGTTTTTCCCTTTCCAGAAAGCATAGATGGCTACAGCGTAGAAAGGGCCGAAGAAGATACTATCAATCCAGATGGTAGCGCGCCACCATGCCGGTCTTGCCATCAGCACAGGATCGAACGTTCTACCATACCAATGCACTAGATCTACCATCCATGCTGGTGGCCATAGTGGATAGTGAAAATTATCCGGATTGCTAATCACCAGTTGTTCTACATCAATCATGTAGGTGATGAAGACCAGGTTGATAATAAAAAACACAACAATGATTATATCCAGCGGACGTTTCTTTAACGGAACGATCTTCATAAAACTTTTCTTGAAATTGAAAGATACAAAATTGTTGATGAGTCTTATTTAGCAGACAAATCTCATTGCATTTCAAAAATTAATTATTCAATATTGGCGCATGGAAAATACGATGTTTGATCGGCTGGGCGAAGAGAATTTAAAATTACTGGTGGACAGATTTTATAACCTGGTTTTTAATCACGAACAGATTTCTCATTTATTCAAAACTGATAAAGAGCTGATCAAGGAGAAGCAGCGTTTATTTCTAACGCAATTCCTGGGAGGCCCTGCATTGTATTCGCAAGTATATGGTCATCCTAAATTACGTGCACGACATATGCCTCATGCTATTCACCAGGACGATGCTGTGGCGTGGCTTCAATGTATGTCTGCTGCGATCAACAGTTTAGATATTGAACAGTCCCTGAAAGATGAGCTCTTTAAAACCTTCATCCCTACGGCAATGTTCATGGTGAACAAGGAAGGCTAAGAGCTTTCATCTTTCGACACCGTAAGAATTTTATATTTCGCTTCTCATCTGATTTCAATAGCCAACGTTCTTCTTATCCATTTCTATCTGTTTTCAACACACAAAACGCACATCACATTATACTTTACAAAGTTGAGTGATCCTTGCCGCTCATCATTTCCTGCATCGTATAGTTTTATTAAAAAATATACATTGCCTGGGTAACATTTATACGCCAGGTATATGCAAAACAATGGACGCGAATTAAAAAAAACATCTGTACAGCGTGTAGCTTCCATTGATATACTTCGTGCACTAACCATGGTGCTGATGATCTTTGTAAATGATTTATGGTCGCTAAAAGATATTCCGCTGTGGCTTGAACATGTTGAGCGTGGCGTTGATGGTATAGGATTGGCTGATGTTGTGTTCCCCGCCTTTCTTTTTATTGTGGGTCTTTCCATACCCTTTGCTATAGACAGTCGTCGTAAGAAGGGTGATAGCAACTGGCAACTTGTGCAGCATGTAATCTTCCGTACTATAGGATTGCTGGTGATGGGGTTATTTCTTGTTAACGGTGAATCTTTCGATGAAGCTGCTACGGGCATGTCAGGATATTTATGGAATCCTATCTGCTGTTTATGTTTCATTCTCATCTGGAACGCTTATCCACAGGCTACTAATAGAATATTGGTTATCATGGCCAAGAGCATTGGCATTCTCACACTGCTAATATTAGCGTACATTTATCGTGGTAGTGAAGGCAATGAGATTCAACGCTTCGCTATACATTGGTGGGGTATTCTTGGATTGATCGGTTGGGCATACTTTGCTGTAGGATTGATTACCATCTTTGCACAAAACAATTTCTATGTTATTATCGGAAGCTGGACTTTCTTTGCTGTGTTGAGCATGGTTTTTAAAGCGGGCTTTATTCCATCTTCACTACATTTTATTCCAGAACCAATTTTAGGTGGAACACTGGCCGGACTTACTATGGGCGGCGTATTGACGGCATACATCTTTCAACATTACAGAAACAAACATGATAACAAAGGACTATTCATTGTCCTTCTATCCTTCTCCATTGTACTAATTATATTATCTGTTATCACTCGTCCGTATTGGGGTCTTGCGAAACTTGGCGCTACACCCGCATGGTTATTTTTATGCAGCGCTTTTACCATCATAGCATTCACGCTCATTTACTGGATTGCAGATGTAAAAGGTAAAGCATCATGGTTCAACATTATAAAACCTGCCGGCACAGATACATTGCTCTGTTACCTGCTGCCCTACTTTGCTTATGCCACTACGCGCATTGCAGGCATTCATTTACCTGAAGCAATTCTTATTGGTGGTGTTGGCCTTCTGAAATCTTTTTTGTTTGCCTTGTTATGTGCCGTTGTCACTGGCTGGTTAATAAAAATTGGTATTCGGTTGAAGCTATAACAATCCAATCGTTTCATCACACTAAGCAACACTACGAAACGTTGTTATCTTTGTATTGCTAATACTCTTCGAGATCATGACGTTATTGAAATCATTTTATATTTCTTTACTAACTTTTTTTGTGCTGATCATTCAAATGAATGGTTTTGCGCAAAAGATTAAAGTTCAACAAAAACTTCCTGAGAAAACCAGGATACTTTTTGTGCTTGATGCCTCCGGAAGTATGCAAGCTATCTGGGAAGGTAACACTTCGCGTATGGATGCAGCAAAAGCCATTCTCACCAAATTAGTTGACTCTCTTCAAAGCAATAAAAACCTGGAGCTGGCACTTCGTGTATATGGTCATCGGTTTCCGAGGCAAGCCAACAACTGCCAGGATAGTTATCTCGAAGTTCCCTTTGGAACTAAAAATCACAACATCATTATTAATAAGTTAAAAGATATTAAACCCATTGGCACTACGCCTATTACTTATTCATTATTGCAGGCTGCTAAAGATTTTCCGGCCAATTCAGGTTATCGCAATATTGTTATCCTGATAACGGATGGCATAGAGTCGTGTGGCGGAGATCCTTGTGCAACATCTCTTGAATTGCAGAAGAAAGGAATTTTTCTCAGGCCTTTTGTTATTGGTCTGGGTCTGAAGGGAAGTCAGGTTTTGGATTGTGTTGGAAAATTTGTGAATGCTGAAAACAAAAATCAGTTCAACAAACAATTGAATTCAACTATTGAAACTTCTTTTTCTAAAACAACGGTAAGTGTTGAATTGCTCGATGGAAATGGCGAGCCAACGGAAACGAATGTTGATGTTACATTTGTAAACAACACCACGGGACTATCGATGTATGAATTTATTCACTACCTGGACTCTAATGGAAAACCGGATAGCGTTCAGGTAGATCCCGTACTTTCTTATGATGTTATTGTAAATACCTTGCCCAAGGTTGTTAAACAAAATGTGAATCTTGTGAATGGAAAACATAATGTTGTTTCCATATCTGTTCCGCAGGGAAACATTGTAGCCAAACAGGAAGGACGCAGCCGCAATGAGTTAACAGTGGTTGTTCGCGAAAAAGGAAAATCACAAATTCTGAATATGCAGAAAGGAACAGATTCCTTTCGTTACCTCGTGGGAAACTATGAAGTTGAAACGCTGACCATGCCACGAAGAATATTTAATGTTGAAGTGAAATCAAACAAGACTTCGAATGTATGGTTGCCAACACCTGGGCTTATAAACATTAATACTATTTCATTTGGTTATGGAAGTTTATTTGAAATACTTCCTGACGGAACACAGCAATGGGTTTATAATCTCGATCAAAATCAAACACAACAAACATTAACACTGCTGCCGGGAAATTACAAAATTGCATTTCGCATACGTGATACAAAAGGAAGCAAGTACACAGGCGTAAAAAATTTTCAAATCAAGTCCGGGCAAACTGTAAATATTTCGCTGTTCTGATACGAGGCCTTACTATTTTCAACTTTATAAGAACTCGCAACACATAACAAGCGACTTTATAAATACCCCAATCGGTGTGAGTTATTCAATATTGTTTAGGTCTATATTGCTTTAACAAATAACCTAAACGAAATATGAAAAAATTATTCATTACTGCAATCAGTATGGCTTGCGTGGCATGCCTGATTGTTTACTCTGCCACAGGACAAGGAATTACAACTCCACGCACACCAAGTCCTGCTGCTTCAGCATCACAAACTATTGGCATCTCAACTGTTACTGTTAATTACTCAAGACCATCTGTTAAAGGTCGTGAGATCTGGGGTGCATTGGTTCCTTATGGCTGGAATGTACAAGCTTTTGGATTAGGCAATTCTGCGCCATGGAGAGCCGGAGCAAATGAAAATACTGTTCTTACGTTATCGCATGATGCAAAGCTTCAGGGACAAGCTGTACCTGCAGGTAAGTACGGATTATTTTTTGTAATCAATAAAGATAATTCTGGTGAAGTAATTCTATCGAAGGATTATCGCTCATGGGGAAGTTTCTTTTATGATCAAAGCCATGATCTGCTTCGCGCTCCTATCAAAGTAAGAGATCTTACTTCGTCTACCGAAATGCTGACATACGATTTCATCAACCTGGATAAAACTTCTGGCGAGCTTGTATTGAACTGGGAGAAGAAACAATTTCCTGTTAAGATTGAGTTTGCTGTCGATCAGATTGTAATCGCTAATGCTGAAGAGGAATTAAAAAGTACAGTGGGTTTTTCATGGCAAGGATATTCAAGCGCCGCCAATTATACGCTGAATAATAAAGTTAATCTCGACAAAGGCCTGGTATGGATTGATAAGGCCATTGCCCAGAATAAAAAATTCCAGACACTGCAAATCAAGGCCGGCATTTTAAAAGAGATGGGTAAAACCGCTGATGCTGACAAACTCATGACGGAAGCAATTGCCATAGCAAATGAAGGTGAACTTAATATCTATGGTTATCAACTCATGGGACAAGGTGATGTTGATAAAGCTATTGAAATCTTAGCAATCAACACGCAACGTTTTCCGAAGAGTGCTAACGCCTGGGATAGTCTTGGTGAAGCTTATGCTACAAAGGGTGATAAGAAGAATGCTATTGCTAATTTCAAGAAATCACTTAGCCTGAATCCTCCAGACGGAGTAAGAGCTAATTCAGAAAAATTTCTGAAACAGTTTGGTGCGATGTAACGCAATTACTTTAGTCAAAAAAAATCCGGCATGGGTAGACTAATCATGCCGGATTTTTACTTTTCTAAACCAATAATTATTTGCTGACCGTTATTTTATAGACAACGTCTTTCTTCGTTGAAAATGTTGTGACATAACCATAATCAGTCTTTTTAGATTTGGCCGATGCGCCTTTAACTTTTATTGGCTCTGTCGTGCGAACGGTACAGGCTTCACCATTCAATGATTTAATGACAGCGCTGATCAATTTTTTATTTAACCATGTTATGTCAACTTCAAAGCCACCACGTGCTCTCAAGCCTTTAACTTCGCCTTGCTGCCATGCATCTGGAATAGCAGGTAATAGATGAAGCTCTCTATATTGACTTTGCAATAACATTTCTGTCATGCCAGATGTGCCTCCAAAATTTCCATCGATCTGAAATGGAGGATGAGCATCAAACAAATTAGGATACGTGCCTCCTGCATTGGAGTAATTCGTTCCTTCCATACCTGTAATGGTTAACTGTTCTCTGATGAGCTTGTGTGCATGATTGCCATCGAGCAAGCGGGCCCATACATTTATTTTCCAACCTTTAGACCATCCTGTTCCGCTATCACCACGAAACTCAAGTGTCTTGCTTGCTGCCTTTGCAAATGCAGGCGTAGTACGAGGTGAAATTTCATTTCCTGGAAATAATCCGAAGAGATGAGAGATATGTCTGTGAGTAACTTCAGCATCATCCCAGTCTTCGGACCACTCCTGAAGATTTCCCTTCTTTCCGATCTGAAG
>DATCRE010000583.1:0-18831 GCA_036569145.1 Cyclobacteriaceae bacterium | reverse complement strand
ATTAAAGATAGGATGGTTGATATTCCTGTTACAGGAGAACCCGTCATAATAAAGCCAACAATAATAGAGACGGTAGAGGAAGAAACAACAGAGTCTGAATAGGCAATCACTGATGTCTTGAACCACAAAGACACTAAGGGCACGAAGAAACACTAAGAAAAAAATCCTTCGTGAAACTTTGTGCCCTTAGTGCCTTTGTGGTTTATATTCTTGTGCTAATAAAGGCACGTATGTTATTATAGTGCAGTTCACAGATATTTCCTGGAAGTAGTTTTTGTTTGAAAAGAGACTGAACCATGAAGGCGCGAAGAACACAAAGTTTCACAAAGGATTTTTTTCTTAGTGTTTCTTCGTGCCCTTAGTGTCTTTGTGGTTCATATTTCTTGTACTTCATGTCTTTATAACTCAAAACCAATCTGGTCAAAATAATATTATTATAAGATAATATCGGGGAGAACTCGTCCTGTTTAGGTTACTACATTTAACTAGTCTAAACCCTATTTTATGACGAGAATTAATACTCAATTTAGAATTGGATTACTCTCCATCATTGCAGCAATGATGCTGGTAACTCAATTTGTTTTTGCGCAGGTTCCCATCAAAGGGAAAGTTACAGATGAAGCAGGTGTAAGTCTACCTGGTGTTAACGTAGTTGTATTGAACACAACCAATGGAACAGTTACAAATGTAGATGGTGAATACGAACTTTCAGTCAGCGACAAATCGGCAACGCTTGTTTTTTCATTTATCGGATTCACAACTCAAAAAGTTCTGATTGACAATCGTGCCGTTGTGGATGTAACCATGACTCCTGATATTAAGGCATTAGAAGAAGTAGTGGTAACAGCCTTAGGTGTTGAACACGAAAAAAGAGAACTAACCTATAGCACGCAGATGGTGAAAGGCGAGGAAATTCTAAAGGCAAAAGAGCCTAGCTTTCTGAATTCATTAACGGGAAAAGTATCTGGTGTACAAATTACAAGTTCTTCTGGCACACCTGGTGCGTCTGCTCGTATTGTAGTTCGTGGTGCAACTTCTATCTACGGGGATAATCAGGCATTGATGGTTGTCGATGGTGTGCCTGTTAACAGTGGTGAATCTGGTTTGACGACTGAAGGTTATGCTGGTAGCAGTAGATCTATTGATATTGATCCAGCAACCATTGAGAATGTAAACGTTTTGAAGGGTGCTGCGGCAACGGCATTGTATGGTTCTGCCGGCGCGCGAGGTGTGGTGATGATCACCACAAAAGGCGGTGGCCGTGATAAAAAACCTGTAGTTACATTATCATCTGGATATTCATGGGAAACTGGACTTTTTCCTCAACGACAAACCAAATATGGACAAGGCATAGATGGAGTTTATTATGACGGAGAGGTTAACAAAACAAGCTCATCATGGGGACCACGGATGGATACTTTAATGATCGGTGGAAAGCATGCCACAAAATATAATCCATACTCATTTTTCAGAACAGGAACAACAGCCAATAATACGATTAGTGTTAGTGGAGGAGGAGCGAATTCCAGTTATTTTATATCGTACTCCAATTTCGATCAGAAAGGTATTACTTCAACCAGTGGTTTTAAAAGGAACTCTTTCTTTACAAAATATACTACTAAGGTCTCTAGCAAATTGCAGAGCATCTTTCAATTAACGTACACTAATTCTGATCAGAATCGTGTTCCGGAAGGATTTAATGGGCCTATGTTTGTTCTTTATGGTCAGCCTGTTTCATGGAATCCCGATCCTTATCTTAATCCGGATGGCAGCCAGCGTTTGTACCGTTATTCACGGAATAATCCACAATGGGTGCAGCACAATTCTTATAACGACCTTAAGGTTAATCGATTTATACCCATTGCAACGTTTAACTATACTCCGATAAGCTGGCTAACGATAACCGAACGATTTGGTGGCGATTTGTCTTTTGAACGAAATAATCTGTTTGAAGCACCGAGCGGCAATCTGGGAACTTTCGGCAGAATTATAAATCAGAATACAACTGTTCAGCAATTTAATAATGATTTGATTTTTAACGCGACCAAGGAATCGAACAATTTCACCTATAACATGATTTTGGGATTCAATGCATTTTCTAACTACTATCAAACGTTAAATGAAACAGGCAGTGGGCTTGGTGTTGATGGCCTTCACAATATTTCCAGTGCATCTTCAATAAAAGCTACAGAATATCATGCCACACGCAGAAAGGTTGGGGCTTATGTACAAGCTAATATTGGCTATAAACGTGTATTGGCTTTATCATTGACCGGGCGTTATGATGGCAGCTCAGTGCTGGCGAAGAATAATACGTATTATCCTTACGGCTCAGCAGCATTAAGTTTCATCTTTTCAGAGCTATTGCCAATGTCAATCACGAATACAATGAACTTTGCAAAGGTAAGAGTTTCTGCCGCTACCGTTGGAAATGAAAATGTCGATCCATATTCAATCAACACTTCCTATGCCGCTAATAATAGCAATAATCCTATTGGTGGTATAGCTTTTCCATTTCGGGATCAGGCTGGGTTCCAGATTAGTAAAACGATTGGTAACCCCACTCTCCGTAATGAGCGTCTGAACGAAGTTGAGATTGGTATAGAAACAAAATTCTTCCAAAGTAGAGTCGGTTTGGAAGCCTCTTATTTTCACAGAAAGTCGATTGATGGCTTGATACCAGGTGTAGGCATTTCTCCATCGACCGGTTTTACGGGCACCACAGTTAACTCTGCGAGCATTGAAAACAAGGGTCTTGAATTGTTGTTGAATGCTAACCCGGTTAAGAGCGGTAAATTTAGTTGGGACGTCACGTTAAGTTACACGCATATTCGTAATAAGATATTGGCTATTTATCCTGGTTTAAATCAATTGGATAGATTCGTTGTGGGGCAGCCTTACAATATTTTTTATGGAACCCGCTATCAGCGAAATGAAAGTGGAAGCATCATGATTGGTGCTAACGGACTACCCTTGGCTGCAGCTACTCCAGGTGTAATAGGGAACGCAAACCCCAAATGGTTTGCAGGTTTAACAAACAACCTTCGATATGGACGGCTTACACTTAATATCTTTTTTGATATGAGAATGGGTGGTGATATTCAAAATGATGTTGATTCATACGGCTTGTTCTATGGAACCGCAAAAGCAACTGAAAACCGGGGTCAGATAGTTATAAAAGGAACAAGTGTAACTGATAATCAACCCAACACGGTAGCTGTTGATGCTCGGACACATTATCAAACGATCACCGCTATCCAGGAGTCTGTCATACAGGATGGCACATACATCAAACTTAGAAGTGCAAGTCTGGGGTACGAATTGAAGCCTGAGTGGCTTACTAAAATTCTTCTAAAATCAGCATCGATCACTCTATCAGGAAGAAACTTATTTATATATAGTCCACATTTCACGGGAGCTGATCCTGAAGTAAGTTCACTGGGTACTGCCAATAGCGCTCAAAATATTTATCAATTTTCAACGCCAACTTCGCGCTCAGTGATGTGTACACTAAAACTTACTTTTTAAAATTTATATGGAGACGCTACTTTGAATGGTGGCACCACTTAAAACAATATCTATGAAAAAAATATTTAGTATACTTATATTTTTGCTGATGCTGTCAGGATCAGGTTGTAAAGAATTTCTAGATGTAAATACTGATCCCAATAATCCACTGGAAGTAAAGGAGGCATTGCTGCTTTCATCTTCAGAACTGGCAATATCACGCAATTTAATGTCAGGAAACGCTGCATGGATTTGTCAGAATTTCATGCAGATGTCGGCTCTCAATCAGCCTAATCCTCAAATTGGAACCTATCGGTTACTTCACACGGATGTTGATGGTGATTGGAGTAGTGTTTATTCAGATGAACTTATTAATCTGAAGATCGTGATTGATAAAGCTGAAAAAAATGGTAATTCTTACTATGCAGCTATTGGTAAAATATTAACAGCCTTCACGCTGGGAACTGCTACCGACCTATGGGGTGATATTCCGTATTCTCAGGCGCTGAATGGGACTGGAAATCTTTTACCAGTTTACGATAAGCAGGAAGATATCTACAACGATATTCAAAGTCTTCTGGATGATGGCATTGCTGATATTGCCAAGACAAGTGTAAAAGCACCTGGGGGTGATGATTATTTTTATCAGGGCGATATGGCACAATGGCAAAAAGTAGCCTACACTCTTAAGGCCAGGTATGCCATGCACTTAACGAAAGCACCTGGTCATACAGCTGCTGCACAGGCCGACTTGGCATTACAATTCTTGACAAGTGGAATGATTTCGAATGATGATGATTTGAAGATGCTATACCCTGGAGCAGCCGATCAGGCCAATGGTTGGTGGGCTAATTTCAATCCGGTGAGCACATCATGCATGTCATCTTATTTTGTTGATTCTCTGGTAGCCAGAAACGATCCAAGATTACCTATCATTGTGAAGCCCGCAGAAGATACTGGCTTGTATACGGGTAGAGTCATAGGTACAGATGCAGGAGTCTTAACAACTTATTCTAGTCCAACGGATTTATATGGTGGTATTGGAGCGACTAATGATATTCTCACCTATTCAGAAGCATTGTTCTTAAAAGCCGAAGCAACTTTGATAAAATCAGGATTTGCTGCGGCCGAACCTATCTATCAGGATGGTATTGTTGCACATATGTCAAAGTTAGGAGTTGCTGAGGCTGATATAAATGCATATCTCGCTACCAGAGGAACATTAACAGCCGATAACGCACTTCAACGAATCATGGAAGAGAAGAATGTTGCTAATTTTCTCAACATAGAAATTTTTACAGATTGGAGAAGAACTGGCTTTCCTGCGTTAACGAAAGTTCCTGGAGCACTGTCTGATATTCCCAGAAGACTTATTTATCCTCAAATCGAAATGATCAGAAACCCTCAACCACAGCAGACCGCTCTGATAACCGATCGTGTTTGGTGGGATAAAGAATAATTTTTTAGTGATACACTACAAATTTAGGTAATGTAAATTTTCAAAGTGGGTAAGGTGCTTACCCACTTTGTTTTTTGATATGAATTCAAAACGTCAATCAACATATTCTTCTTATTGGAGATTTGTGTATATTTTAAAATGAATAAAAGCAAAATTGAAATTATGAATCGATGGATAATTTTTGTTGCCGCCATATGGCTCACCACACACGTTTCTGCACAAGGCACATTAGCCGACTATCAACGAGCCGAATCCATCTCCAGTCTTTTTAAAAACAAAGTCTTCAACGATCCACATGATTTTAACTGGCATGAAGGAAGCACTTTCTTTTGGTATAAAAATACATCGCGCACAGGGGATGAATTTTTATTGGTCGATGTAATAAAGAAAACTCAGAAGCCAGCCTTTGATCACAGCAAGCTTGCTAAAGTACTTTCACAAAAATTGAATAAAAATATTGATGCTCATAAACTTCCTTTTGATAAGATTGAATTGTCAAAAGATCTTAAAACATTCTCGTTTCGAGCGGACAGTGCCAAATTGAAATGCACACTTCCTTCGTACGCATGCGAGGTTACAGAAGTCATTAAACCAGAGAAACATGATGATGACTATTATTGGGGTAACGCTTTCAATGAAGCTGGAGGTGAGCCTGTGCCTTCACCCGATGGTACGCAGACAGCCTTCATTAAAAATCATAATGTTTACATCAGAACCAAAGACAAAAAAGAATTTCAATTAAGTTACGATGGCGCAGCGGGAAAATTCTATTCCAGCTATGTGCAATGGTCGCCTGATGGTAAGAAGCTAATGGCTTACAAAGTAACGTCAGGAGAGAAGCATTTGATTTATTTTGTTGAGTCGTCTCCCAAAGATCAGTTACAGCCAAAACTTTGTACACGCGAGTATGTAAAACCCGGGGATGTTCTTCCTCATAAGCAACCCCAGCTTTTTTTGGTTGATGAGAAGAAACATGTACACATCAGTGATTCACTTTTTAGCAATGAGTTCAATATCGAAAACATTGCCTGGACAAAAGACAGCCGCGCATTTACTTTTGAATATAATCAACGTGGACATCAGCGATACAGTATTGTAGAAGTAAGCGCGCCATCAGGTGAAGTACGTCTGCTGGTAGATGAACATAGCAAAACGTTTATTGATTACAGCGGAAAGAAATACCGATACGATGTGAACGACGGCAAAGAAATTATCTGGGCATCAGAACGTGATGGATGGAATCATCTCTATCTGTATGATGCTATCACACGCAAAGTAAAGAATCAGATAACAAAAGGAAATTGGGTTATGCGCGGCGTTGTTCATGTTGATGAACAAAAAAGACAAATTATCTTTAGCGCCAGCGGTGTGGATGAAGGTCAGGATCCTTATCTGGTTTATTATTTCCGCATTAATTTTGATGGAACAGGTTTGGTAAGACTTACCACAGAACACGCTAATCACAACGCCACATTCTCTCCTGATTTCAATTATTTCGTTGATCAGTATTCACGGATGGACTTGCCCACCAATGTGAAACTTCGCAGCAGTATTGATGGAAAAGAGATCATGACCTTGCAGCAAATTGATGTTGCTGATTTGAAGAAAGCAGGTTGGAAAGAACCAGAAGCTTTTTCAGCAAAAGGTCGCGATGGTGTAACCGATATCTGGGGCGTTATCATTCGTCCGATGAACATTGATCCAAACAGAAAATATCCCGTTGTAGAATTGATCTACGCTGGTCCGCAGGATTTTTATGTTCCCAAAGATTACAACGGCGTTTACCGTAGCTTGTATGCTTTTGCTGAGTTAGGTTTCATCGTAGTGCAAATTGATGGTATGGGAACATCGTGGCGTTCAAAAGCCTTTCATGATGTTTGCTGGAAGAACCTGAAAGATGCAGGCTTTCCTGATCGCATAGCGTGGATGAAAGCTGCAGCTGCTAAGTATCCTTACATGGATATAAATCATGTTGGTATAACAGGAGGTTCTGCCGGCGGGCAGAATGCAGCAGGTGCTGTTATTTTTCATCCTGAATTTTATAAAGCCGCCGTTGCATCATGCGGCTGTCATGATAACAGAATGGATAAGATGTGGTGGAATGAACAATGGATGGGGTACCCTGTAGGGCCACACTATGCCGAATGTTCAAACACTGTAAACGCAGATAAGATGCAAGGCAATTTAATGTTGTTGGTAGGCGAGATGGACGACAACGTTGATCCGGCGACGACAATGCAACTTGCTAATGCATTAATCAAAGCAAAGAAAGATTTTGATCTTGTTGTATTGCCCGAAATGAATCATACCGGCGGTGGCGAATTTGGAGAGCGTAAACGAAGAGATTTTTTCGTTAAACATTTGATGGGAGTAACTCCACCAACATGGCAGGAGATTTACAAGTGATATTATAACCGGCGAAGAATATCGCGTAATTTTAGAGAGTTATTGTGATTATTCTGAGATAATATTTTATTAGCAAAAGATAAAATCAACAAGGGATTGATTTTTGAAAAAGACTATGTTTGCTAAGGTTAATGAAAGGTTTATTAAGCATTAGGTTTATGATTTCTGAAATTAAGTTGGTTTGTTGTGTTGAAAGACTAGGAAAGCAGTTAGTTGTACTGACTGCTTTTTTTATTTGTATGATGCCTGCCCTGGCACAATCGCAAAAACAGGCAGCCGGTAATTATCCTATACAGCCGGTACTTTTTACAGCGGTGAACCTCACAGATAACTTCTGGGCGCAGCGTATTAAGATTAATCATGACGTAACCATTCCGTTTGCATTAGGAAAATGCAAAGAGACAGGTCGCATAAAAAACTTTGAGATCGCTGCCGGTTTAAAGACGGGCGACTACTGCACTGAATTTACATTTGATGATACTGATGTTTATAAGATCATTGAAGGTGCATCATATTCCATGCAAATTTCAAAAGACCCTGTGCTGGAAGCTAAGGTAGATTCATTGATTGCATTAATTGGCAAAGCACAAGAGCCTGATGGATATCTTTACACCAATCGTACCATCATGGGTGAGCGTGCGCATGAATGGGCAGGGAAGAAGCGCTGGGAAAAAGAAGAAGATTTAAGTCACGAGCTTTATAACATTGGTCATTTGATTGAAGCTGCCGTTGCTCACTATCACGCAACAGGTAAAAAAGATTTTTTAAACATTGCCATCAAAGCTGCTGACAGAGTATGTGCGGACTTAGGCCCTGGAAAATTACAAGTCTATCCTGGTCACCAGATTATAGAACTTGCTATGGCCAAGCTTTACCAGGAAACAGGCAACAAGAAATATCTCGATGAAGGAAAATTCTTTTTAGATGTTCGTGGCCCTAAAGGCGATCCGTATAACCAGGCGCACAAAAAAGTTATTGATCAGCACGAAGCTGTAGGTCATGCTGTGCGTGCAACCTACATGTATGCTGGTATGGCAGACATTGCCGCGCTTACACAAGATGCGTCATACATCAAAGCCATCGATGATATATGGGAAGATGTTGTATCGAAGAAGATTTATGTAACAGGTGGCATTGGTTCAACCGGTAATGGCGAAGCATTTGGTGAAGCTTATGAATTACCCAACATGTCGGCATACAATGAAACATGCGCATCCATCGCCAATGTTTATTGGAACTACAGATTATTTCTGTTGCACGGCGACGCTAAATATTTTGATGTATTGGAGCGAACACTATACAACGCCTTCTTATCAGGCGTATCATTAACAGGAGATAAATTCTTTTATCCTAATCCACTGGAGTCTCACGGACAACATGCCAGAAGCCCATGGTTTAGTTGTGCATGTTGCCCTGGTAACGTTACACGATTTATTCCTTCTGTCGGTGGATATTTCTATGCACAGAAAGACAAATCTATTTACGTGAATTTATTTGCACAAGGAACAGCTCAATTTAAACTCCCTGATAATACAGTAACGTTAGAACAGAAAACAAATTACCCCTGGGATGGCGACCTTCAATTCTTGGTGACACCTCAAAAGACATCTACTTTTGAAGTACGTGTTCGCATTCCAGGTTGGGCAGTTAACAAACCAATCCCAAGCGATCTTTATTCTTTTGAAGATACATTTACAGAACTGCCAACTGTATTTTTAAATGATAAGCCAGTAGCGCTTACACTTGATCATGGCTACATGGTATTCAATCGTAAATGGAAAAAAGGAGATCGCATACATATTCAACTGCCAATGCCATTACGTCGTGTGCAGGCCAATGCAAAAGTAGAAGCTGATAAAAACAAGCTGGCTATTGAGCGAGGCCCGTTGGTATATTGTGCAGAGTGGCCTGATAACAAAGATAATCGCGTATTGAATCTGGTATTGCCACCAGAAGTAAAATTAACAGGCGAATACAAACCTGATTTCTTAAAAGGACTGTATGAAGTTAAAGGCATAGGACAATTTGCTTCGCGTACTTCTGAAACAGAGATCAAGACAGAAGACACAGAAGTTAAACTTATACCATACTATGCATGGGCACATCGTGGTCCAGGAGAAATGACTGTATGGTTGCCTGATAAAAAAGGTGCTGCGCAACCGCTGCCTGCACCAACCATAGCGTCTACAAGTACAATCACAGCGTCTTACAAAGCACGGACACTCATGGCGCTTAATGACCAGATGGTGCCTAAGAATTCCAACGATCAGTCCATCATCTTCTATCATTGGTGGCCTATGAAAGATACCGTTCAGTGGTTGCAATACAATTTTGAAAAACCAACAGCAGTTTCATCTGCCAAAGTATATTGGTTTGATGATGGACCGTTCGGTGGATGCCGCATACCGGCAAGTTGGAGACTGCTTTATAAAAATGGGGAGTCGTGGGTTCCGGTGAAAAACAAAACACCATTCGAAGTTAATAAAGATGCCTTCTCATCAGTTTCATTTGAGAGCATTAACACCAGCGCACTACGCATGGAAATAACATTACCGAAAGAACATTCTGGTGGTGTGATGGAGTGGTCTGTGGAATAAAGTTGTTAGTCATTGGTCATTAGGACATAGTCAAGAACTAATTACTAATGTCTAATTTCCAATGACCACTGACCAACTGCTAATGACAACACCCAATGACTAATAAATATCAACGAATGAAAAATTATAAAATACTAGTTGTTATCTTCTTCTTATCTGTGTCAAAGAGCATAGCGCAATCTTATGTGCCAGAACAGGAGAATGGCAGAGTGAAGATCAAACCTGTTGTCGATGTTAAAGCATACTCTTTTAACCTGGGCGAAGTTGTTTTGCTTGAGAGTCCTTTCAAGCAGGCGATGGAGGCTGATACAAAATATTTATTACAGATTGAACCTGACAGACTCCTCTCTGAATTCAGACGTCATTCAGGTTTAAAGCCGAAAGGTGCTAAGTATGGTGGCTGGGAAGACTCTGGCCTGGCGGGTCACTCCCTCGGACATTATCTTTCTGCTATTGCAATGCACTATGGCGTAACGCACGACCCTGAGTATCTCAAGCGTGTAAATTATATTGTTGATGAACTGGCTGAATGCCAGGTGGTGCGCAAGACAGGTTACGTAGGTGCTATTCCAAAAGAAGACACCGTGTTTATGGAAGTATCACAAGGCAACATCCGCTCTCGTGGTTTTGATTTGAACGGAGGATGGTCTCCATGGTATACTGTTCATAAAGTGATGGCAGGATTACTAGATGCGTATCTCTATTGTAATAATGATAAAGCACTTCAGGTAGAACTGGGTATGGCTGACTGGACAGGTGAAATATTGAAAAACCTGAACGATGAACAAATTCAAAAAATGCTTTTATGTGAATATGGTGGAATGAATGACGTACTCGTCAATACCTATACATTTACAGGTAACAAAAAATATCTCGACCTCTCGTATAAATTTCACGATAAACGAATTCTGGATTCACTTGCTGTTAACATTGACGTGTTGCCCGGCAAACACTCCAATACACAAGTTCCGAAAGCCATTGGCACTGTAAGACGATATGAAGTTACTGGCGATAAAAGAGATCTCAACATTGGTGAATTCTTCTGGAACACTGTTGTACAGCATCACACCTACGCGCCCGGTGGAAACAGTAACTATGAATACCTGAGCAAACGCGATGCATTAAATGACAAGCTTACCGATAACACGATGGAGACTTGTAATACATATAACATGTTGAAGCTCACCAGGCATCTCTTTGCATTGAAGCCATCAGCATCGTATATGGATTTTTATGAGCGAGCATTATATAATCATATCCTGGCTTCTCAAAATCACAGCGATGGTATGATGTGCTATTTTGTTCCGTTACGCATGGGTACGATCAAAGAATTCAGTGATCAGTTTAATACCTTCACGTGTTGTGTAGGTTCTGGCATGGAGAATCACGTAAAGTATAATGAGAGTATTTATTTTAAAGGTAAAGAAGGAAGCCTCTATGTAAATCTTTTTATTCCATCCATATTAACATGGAAGGAAAAAGATTTGAAGATAACCCTTAACTCTAATGTACCTGCAGATCAGAAAGTTTCACTAACCATTAATACAAAGAAATCACAAAATCTTCCGTTGCATATTCGCAAGCCATACTGGGTAGAAAATGTTGTTGTAAAAGTAAATGGTGTTGTCGCAAAGGATGCGAAAATTAACGAAGAAGGTTACATCGTCATAAATCGCAAATGGAAAGACAAAGATGTAATTGAACTTACACTTCCTGCAACGTTGCATGCTATGGCTATGCCCGATAACGCTTCACGTCAGGCATTTTTTTATGGTCCGGTGTTGTTAGCGGGTAACCTCGGTGTTCAGGAGCCAGATCCTATGAAGGGTGTGCCCGTGTTTGTAACAGCAAGCACCGATACGAAAGAATGGATTAAACAAGATGCAAAAGATCCATTGCATTTTACAACTTCAAAAACAGGATTTCCAGAAGATGTAAACCTCCAGCCTTTCTACTCTATTCAAAATGATCATTACAGTGTTTATTGGGATGTATTCACACCACAAGCGTGGAAAGAACAACAAAAAATTTACGAAGAGAAAAGAAAAGCTGAGCGTGATTTAGAAGCACGCACCGTAGATATTCTACGAGTAGGAGAGATGCAACCCGAACGCGATCACAATTTTACTGGCGATAAAACAGAAGCCGGAGAATCGCACACACGCAAATTCAGAATAGCGAATGAAGATGGATCGTTCACCTTCACCATGAAAGTTGATGCTGAAAAATCACATTCATTGATCGCAACGTATTGGGGTATGGATAATCGCGCACGGACATTTGATATCCTTGTGGATGGAGAAAAAATAGCTACAGAAGATTTGAACAAATTTAAAGAGAGCAAATTCTACGATATTTCTTACAGCGTTCCACAAGCCTTAACAAAAGGAAAGCAAACTGTTACCATCACCTTCAAAGGTAAACCACATAATCAGGCAGGTCCGGTATATGGAGTGAGATTGGTGAAGGAGAATTAGACGTTGGTCATTAGTCATTAGTCATTAGTCAATGGTTGATAGTCATTGTAATCAGTCAGCGGTTATTCGTAAATCGTAGATCGTAATTCGTAAATTAATCAGATATGAGAAAATCTTTAATCGTTACGCTCATCTTGTCGTTGGTATTATTACAATCTGCTATGGCCGATGAGCTTTATGAAATGATTTCTCAATTTCAAGCTGATAAGTATGCGTTGATGCGTAAGTATACGGTAACGGAATCAGCAGAGTATTACGAACGATTTTCTAAACTTTATACAGATTGGAATGCAACGCTAAAAAATGTTCAGTTTGATAAACTCTCACAGCGTGATAAAATTGATTATGTGCTACTGAAAAATCAGATCAGCAAAGAATTATATTTTTTAAAAGTAAAGCAAAAAGAATTTGAAGAGGTAGCTTATGTAACCGATTTTGCCACGCCACTTTATTCTTTCATACAGAAAAGAAGGAGAGGGGATAAAATAAACTCACCCGCTCTGGCGAAAACTTTTGATGAAGCACTCGGTGCGGTATATGCTGCTAAAGAAAAAAGCAAAGCAACGCCATTCTCCAGTTGGCAGAAAGCGGAGAAAGCATCCGATGTTGTAAAATCCTTACGAGAGAATTTAAAAGAGTCGTATGATTTCTATAAAGGTTACGATCCACTTTTTACCTGGTGGCTTGAAAAGCCTGGCGATACATTAGTGTCGTCATTGAAGTTGTATGAAGAGTTTTTGAAGAAACACTATGTTAACACCTCTGTAAAAGATGATGGCAGCGGAATCATTGGCAAGCCAATCGGTCGCGAGGCTGTATTGAAAAGTCTCGAAACAGAATTCATAACCTACACACCGGAAGAGATCATCGCGATAGCGCAAAAACAATTTGCGTGGTGCGATGCCGAAATGTTGAAAGCTTCACAAGCTATGGGCTTTGGCAACAATTGGCGCGCCGCGATGGAAAAAGTTAAGAACACGTATGTTCCTCCATCTGCACAACCTGCATTAATCGATTCGTTAGCAGAAGAAGCCATCAGGTTTGTTGAACAGAAAAACCTGGTTACTGTTCCGACATTGGCAAAAGAAACATGGAGAATGAAAATGATGTCGCCAGAAGCACAGAAAGTAAATCCATTTTTTCTGGGAGGCGAAGAGATAATAGTTTCATATCCTACAAACAGCATGCAGCATCGTGATAAGATGATGAGCATGCGCGGTAACAATCCACATTTCTCTCATGCCACGGTGCAACATGAACTTATCCCCGGACATCACTTGCAGGAGTTTATGCTGCAACGCTACAAACCTTACCGCGAAGCATTTTCAACACCATTCTGGATAGAAGGCTGGGCCTTGTATTGGGAGTTAAATTTATGGGACAAAGAATTTTCTAAAACGCCCGAGGATAAAATTGGTATGCTCTTCTGGCGCATGCATCGCTGTGCGCGCATAATCTTTTCATTAAACTATCACCTCGGTAAGATGACTCCACAACAGTGCATTGATTTTCTGGTTGAACGTGTAGGGCATGAACGTGCCAATGCAGAAGCCGAAGTGCGTCGTTCTTTTACAGGAGGCTATGGTCCACTTTATCAAATTGCCTATATGGTTGGTGGTTTACAATTTTATGGTTTGAAAAAAGAATTAGTTGAATCTGGCAAAATGACTGAACGCGATTTTCATGACGCAATACTACACGAAGGATGTATTCCTGTTGATATGGTAAGAGCTATTCTCACCAAGCAAGAGCTTACTGAAAATTATAAAACCACCTGGCATTTTGCGCCACTCAATTAGAAAATAATTGTTTATGAAATATTTACTGGCAGGTCTTTTCTGTGTGGTAGGTCTGGAGGTTTATAACCATTAACGAGTGAAAGTGTCTGCTTGAGGATGATCTTCCCCTTACAGTTTTCAAGATTAGATAAGTATAATTACTGAATATCGTCTCTGTATATTGACGATTTCAAAGAAATGCTTGTGTCATAGATTTGTATAAAAAATGATAGCGTAATTCTATTTACATCTTTATGAAATCACAAACCTCAATATTTTTTCTTTTACTCTTTCTGAGTGTAAACACTTTTATAGTTTACGGACAGAAAAAAGAACGGCGTAAACCCATGCCAACAGATTCTGCTGTTGTTAATTCCAAAATCAATCGCGACTCCGCTTTTGCTAATCCATACCTGGCCTTGCAAAAGCTGATGAATGGTAATCGTCGATTTGTAGAAGGCCGAAGTATATATCCCAGGCAAGATCAGGTGTCTGTTAAAAAACTCGCTTCCGGACAATCACCTTTTGCTGTCATTGTAGGTTGTTCTGATTCGAGAGCCTCTGCTGAAATTTTGTTTGATCAAGGCTTCGGCGATCTTTTTGTAGCACGCACTGCCGGACAGGTAATGGCTGAAGCTTCGTATGGTACATTGGAGTATGCTTATCTGATGCTGAAAACAAAACTAATTGTTGTGATGGGACATACTAATTGTGGTGCAGTAGAAGCTGCTCTCAAGCGTCCTGAAAATCCTCCAGGGCATATTTCAACGCTGATCAATGCTATTAAACCTGCGGCCATGGCTGCCAAAAAAATGGAAGGAAATGTATTTGATAACGCGATACGTATCAATGTTATAAACCAGGTAAGTGAGTTGCGTCATCTTGAACCGGTATTGAGCAGAAATTATGAAGAAGGTAAACTTCTTATAGTAGGTGCTGTTTACGATCTGGCAACAGGCGAAGTTACTTTTCTGAAAGAAACACTGAAAGATCTTCCACCAACTACATTCAATAAATCAGAAACTATTGTTAAATAGATTTTCTAAGTTTTTAGATTATAGGTATACATGTCCGTTGTTGGTGTTCCTGAAGTTTCACTCAAAGCCTGAAGGGCTGATACGATTACAGAGATAGCAACACCTAATTTAATCAAAACTCCGAAGGAGTGACATGATAAGTTTCACTTAGGATATAATGGAAAAACTATCAAGCAATGTTAAACTGATAACTATTAACGATTAACTATTAACTATTAACTGATAACTTTTAACGATTCACGAATTACTTCTGCAACTGTAAATTATTCTCCTGCAGCTTTCTGAATTCCGTTGGTGTAATAGCGCATACCTCTCTGAATTTTCTGTTAAAGTTGGATAGATTGTTAAATCCAACTTCAAAACAGATTTGTGATATACTTAAATCTTTTTCCTGCAGCAGCTTGCGTGCCTGCCCGATTCTGATCTCGGTAAGAAAATCAATGTATGACTTTCTTGTTCGCTTTTTGAAATACCGACAGAACGAATTTGTAGTCATGTTCGCTACATTGGCAACTTCATCAAGTTGTATCTTGCGATGATATTCACTCATCGTGAAGCGATAAACATCAGCAAGTTTTTTTCCATCTACTTCATTAAAATCATTATAGATACCCGATGATGCCAGCGGTTCAAGATCAGTAGTGTATGAAAGAATGTTCAGAATCTTTAATAAAACAATCAGCCTGTCCATTTCATTTTTCTTGAACATCTGCTTCATTAATTGCGCTATGCGATTACGAACCGGATCTTTGATAAATAATCCTCGTTCAGAAAGCTTGGCAAAATCATGAAGATGTTTCAGTTCAGGCATGGAGAGAAACTTGTCGCCGAATGATTGCCATTCAAAAAATACCGATACCATGTGAGCACCCTCACCCTCGTCATGCGAAGCATCGTAATACTTCGTGTCATTTCGAAATACGTGAGGAAGATTAGGGCCCATCAGAAAAATATCACCGGGCTTAAATGTGCCGATGTAATCGCCGGCAATTACCTTTCCTTCACTTCTCAACACCAGTGTAAGTTGCGTTTCCGGGTGCTGATGAAGATAGTCATAGAAGTGATTCTCACGATCTTCCTGCAAACGAAATGATTCTTGAGAGGTCTTTGGAATTTTAAATGGAAGTATCTTCATAACATAGGTGGTATCTTCGTAACGGTAATTTAATACAAAATATTCTTAAATACCCAATGCAGACTTATTGATGTGGTAAGATAATATTACTATGTGATAATCTTGGTCAAAAGTATTGTCAAATGCACACTTATTTTTTTGATAAGTCACCAACTTCATTACGGATTTGTTACCAATTATTAGATAACAACTTAGATTCAAAAACGAAAGTCTGCAATATGAAGAGCCTAAAGGCTGCGATAAAAAGCACTCAGCTTATCTGCACAATATTTCTATACAACTATTTATTCCTTGAAATCTTGAATGATCATCAAAAGCTTAGTGAAGTAACAAGCACAAGAAATTATCTCTGTAAAAAATTTAAGAAGAAGATTACTACAAGCTTCACTTCAATTAAAGCAAGATAGAAAAGCAACGCTCGATGTTTTGACTTATAGACAAGTTTCGTTATTCCCGATTAAAAAGATGAGATAACCGAATAGATGTTGAACAAAATCTAAGTAAAATAGATTAACAGCCGTCGCAATTGCGATGGCTGTTTTTCTTTTTTTGAATTGCTAAAATAATATTACCACCAGACAAAATCCGTAAAGTTTTGATCGTGGAACTACTATACTTTTAGAGAATACATTAATCATTTATGAAGCATACTCTTTTAATAGTTACACTTGCACTGATATGTTGTTGTCAAATCAATGCTCAGGAATTTGATAAGCTTGCACCTACACCACCAATGGGTTGGAACAGCTGGAATAAATTTGGCTGTGATGTGAGCGAAAAAATGATAAAAGAAATGGCCGACGCTATGGTGAAAAATGGATTTCACGAAGCAGGCTATAATTACATTGTGATAGATGATTGCTGGCAAATAAAACGCGATGAAGCTGGTAATATCATTCCTGATCCTGAACGATTTCCTTCAGGTATAAAAGCACTGGCCGATTACATTCATGCCAAGGGATTAAAGTTAGGAATTTATTCGTGTGCCGGCTCACAAACGTGTCAGCGCAGACCCGGTAGTCGCGGATACCAGTTTCAGGATGCGCGCCAATATGCAGCATGGGGCGTTGACTATCTTAAATATGACTGGTGCTTCGACGAAGGACAAAATCAAAAAGCTGCTTACAAAACAATGAGCGATGCGTTAAAAGAAACAAAGCGTCCTATAGTATTTAGCATCTGTGAGTGGGGAGGAAGTAAACCGTGGGAGTGGGCTCCGGGCATTGGTCATCTGTGGCGATCAACGTATGATATAAATGATTGCTTTGATTGTGATCTGAATTGGGGAGGTCTTGGTGTGCTTCAAATATTAGATAAACAAGTCGGACTCGAAAGCTACGCAGGTCCTGGTCATTGGAACGATCCTGATATGCTTGAAGTAGGAAATGGTGGAATGACAACGGCAGAGTATAGAACACATTTCAGTTTATGGTGTATGCTCGCCGCGCCACTCATGGCCGGAAATGATCTAAGAAGCATGAACGATACCATCAAAACTATCCTAACAAACAAAGAAGTGATTGCACTCGATCAGGATGCTTTGGGCTTGCAAGGTTTTAAGTTTCTTGATTTTGGCGACCTTGAAGTTTGGGTAAAAGCACTCTCCAATGGCGACGCAGCATTTTGTTTTTTAAACAGGGGAAAACAATCTATCGATCTCAACTTCGACTGGAAGAAGTTTGGTATCTATCACGACTCAACCAAAAAGAATGGCTTTGCACTCCGAAAGAAAACGTATCAAATCAAAAATCTGTGGTCAGCAAAGAATATGGGCACAACAGCCCAGAATATTCATTACAATATTCCCAGTCACGATATTTTATTAGTGCGATTAAGCGAAGTTAAATAAACAAAAGATGCAGCGAGTGATGATGAGGTTTTTGGTAGTGTGTTTATTTTTTTCAGCGAAGTTGTTAGCACAGGATGCTACTATTTCCATTGATGTTAAAAAGCCAATGGCGAAAGTATCTCCCGATTTACATGGAATATTTTTTGAAGAGATCAGTCACGGAGGCGAAGGTGGATTGTATGCTGAACTTATTCAGAACAGGGGCTTTGAAGAAAGCAGAATACCTCCCGGTTGTTCACTTGATTTAGGTTGGTTAGCTCCCCCTGCAACGCCTCACTACGGAGCCAATAAAGTTGTTGACTGGAAAATGAAATGGGAACCTGTTAACCAATGGCCTGCATGGTCATTAGAAACTTCAGGAAAATCAAAAGCAACATTATCGCTCGATAAAACAAATCCATTAAACAGTGCTACACCACAGTCATTGAAAGTTGATATCAAAGCTGCTGATAAAGACAATAAGATTTCGGTGATCAACGAAGGTTTCTGGGGCATACGCGTTGATAAAGATGAAGTCTACAATCTTAGTTTCTATGTTTATTCCACTAACTATAGAGCCGCCGTTGAAGCCTCCTTAGTTGGAGCT
>DATCRE010000582.1:0-6121 GCA_036569145.1 Cyclobacteriaceae bacterium | reverse complement strand
TTCACCTGTTTTCTCAATGCCTAAAGAAGAAAGTAATAGTACAGGAAGTTTTGGATGTTTGCTCTTTGCGATCCGTGTAAATTCTACGCCATCCATCTCAGGCATGTGATAGTCAGTAATGATCAGGTCTATTTGTAAATTCGACTGCAGGATTTCCAGTGCATGTGCGGCAGAGCGCGCGACCAAGGGAACAAGCTTCCATTGTTCAAGCTGCATTTTCAGAATCATCCTGTTTGTTTCATTGTCATCCACTACTAGTATTTGCTTACCAAGGCAATCATTCGGACTTTGATAAACATATTTCTGAAAAGCTTCATCGGCAGAACTAGTAATAATAGTAAATGTAAAGACTGACCCAACACCTGGCTTACTGGAAAGTGAAATGTTGCCACCCATCAACTGCACAAGTTTCTCACAAATGGCAAGACCAAGACCTGTTCCTCCATACTTACGAGTGGTGGAAGAATCTACCTGTGCAAAAGATTTAAATAACAGGTGCTGTTTATCTTCAGGTATACCAATACCCGTGTCACGCACAGAGAACTTCAGACAGAGTTCATTGCCCTGTACAGGTGCATCTTTGTCAATGGCTATGTTAATAAAAATCTCGCCCTGGCTGGTAAATTTTATAGCGTTCGAAACGAGATTCATGATCACCTGTCGCAGACGTACACTGTCTCCAATGATTTGACTCGGCACGTTGGGTTCTATCTGGTATATCAGATCGAGGCCAATGGTTGCAGCCTTTCCTGCAAATACATCCAGCACACCTTCTACACATGAGCGAAGGTCGAATGATATTTGTTCAAGTTCCATTTTACCGGATTCAATCTTTGAAAAATCAAGTATATCATTTATAACGGTGAGCAAATTATCACCGCAGCTACGAATTGTTTCGGTATACTCAAATTGTTCAGTTGTAAGAGGTGTTTCGGCCAATAACGAAGCCATACCAATAACACCGTTCATAGGCGTTCGTATCTCGTGACTCATCGTTGCCAGAAATATGCTCTTGGCTCTGGTAGCATTTTCAGCTTCTTTCCGTGCTTCTTCAGCCTCCGCTTTTTGTTGAATGAGCTCGGCATTAATTGTTTGCAGATAATAGGCCTGTGCTTCAAGTTCTTCTTTTTGCTCTACTACTTCGGCTGTTCGTTCAGCTACAATCTTCTCCAGTATTTTTTTCTGGCGCTTGACAGCATTGATACGAATGCGATAAAATGCAACTGCACATCCAATGAGCAGGAGTGCAGTTGTTGCGCGGAACCAGAATGTTAACCAGAAGGGAGGGGTTATTACAATCTCAATGGCTGTACCTTCTTCATTCCATACGCCATCGTTGTTAGAAGCTTTGACTTCAAAAATATATTTGCCCGGATCAAGATTGGTATAGGTTGCAAAGTGTTTGTTCCCTATAAAATTCCATTCCTTATCAAAACCAACCAGCCGATATGCATATTGATTATTCTCGGGAGAAGTAAAGTTCAATGCAGCAAATTCAAATGAAAAAACGGACTGATCGTATGAAAGTCTGATCTGTTGTGTTTCACTGATATGAGCTTTAAGAATAGGATTATTGTGATGAGAGACAGATCTGTTAAAAAGCTGAAAGTCGGTTATGACTATCGGTGGAATGATAGGATTGTTGAGTATGCTATCGGGATGAAATACATTAAATCCGTTATTGCCTCCGAAGTACAGCAGACCATCACGTGTTTTCATAGAACTGTTAAACCCAAAGGAATTTCCCTGTAGCCCATCTGTTACGGTGTAATTTTTGAATATGTTATTAACGGGATCGAATCTGCTTAGTCCTTTGTTGCTGGCAATCCACAGATTGCCGTGAGCATCTTCTTCTATGCTCATAGTAGCATTACTGGGCAAACCATCTTTTAATTGATATGAGGTAAAATGTTTCGTAATCCTGTCAAAGCGATTTAGCCCGCTTGTAGTACAAATCCAGATATTGCCTTTGCTATCTTCGAAAATATCCTGGATGGTGTTATTACTGATGCTGTAAGAATCATGCTCATTATGGACGTAGTGTGTAAATAATTTTGTTTTGGGATCGTAACAATCAACACCACTTAACTCTGTTCCTATCCAAAGCATGCCGTTACTATCCTGGAATGTCAGGAATACGCGGTTGCTGCTTAATCCGTTGGTATTGCCTTCACGATGAAAATAACGGGTCACTTTATTTGTTTTACGATCGATCATGTTAATACCACCTGTAAAGAGAGAAACCCAAATGTTATTTTCATGATCACAGGTAACACTAAATACTTCGTTTACTGAAAGACTGCTCGAGTCACCCGGTACATTTTTATAGTGTGTAAAATGTTGCGTGGAACGGTCGAAAACATTAAGTCCTCCGGCCCACGTACCTGCCCATATATTCTGGGCTTTATCTAATGTTATGCACGTTGCATAATCGCCACTCAAACTATTTCTTCCGACTTCTTTTTTATAGTGTTGAAATGTTCGGGTTTCAGGATCAAAAACATTTATGCCACCGCCATCTGTGGCTATCCATATATTTCCTTCGTTATCTTCAACAAAACCGCGCACATCATTATCGCTCAGGCTTTGCGGATCACTAGCATCGTGTGCATAGTGCATAAATTTCTTTTGGTTCCAGTCCAGGAAATTAACGCCTGCACTGGCAGTACCTACCCACATGTTTTTAGAACGATCGCGATATATGGCATGAATGGAGTTTTGTATCAGACCACTTATATCGTTATTGCCGTTACCATACGTTGTAACCTTGCCGGTTTGTTTATCAAGTATGCATAAGCCGCCATTCTCAGTTCCAATCCAGATGTGTCCTTCGGCATCCTGGTTTACTATCATAGTTTCGTTATTACTCAGACTATATTTGTTACCAGGTTCATGACGATATTGTTTAAACATATGGGTTTTGCTATTAAACAAGTTTACACCGCCGCCCTTTGTAGCAATCCACAGGTCGCCGTCGCGATCAAGAAAAAGATCACGTACAAATTCAGCACTCAGTGATTCCGCAGATATGTTAGGTTGATAATGTGTAAATACATTGGTGGGCATATCCAGTCTGTCAAGACCCTTAGCAGTACCAATCCATAAATGACCATCAGCATCTTCTTGTAGGGCAAGTATTTCATTGGAGATAAGACTTGTTGGAGTATTTTCTTCATGTCTGTACTTAACTATCGTCGCTCTGTTCTTATCGAGCTTGTATAGTCCCTGGTCAGTGCCTATCCATAAATTACCGCTATGATCTTCATATAAATCCTCAACATTATTCGTGAGAGTAGAATATGGTTTGCGTCCGGCCATGAATTGCTGAAACGAATCATGCTCACGATCATACCTGCTCAATCCATTGTATGTTGCAATCCAGAGAAAGCCCTTGTGGTCTTCCAGTATATCTGTTATCCAATTTCCGTTAATACTGGTGGAGTCACCGGGTATATTTTTATAAATAACGAGTTTGTTGCCGTCGTACTTTGTCAGACCATCAAACGTACCAAACCACATAAACCCGCGCTTATCCTGAAGTATGCAGCGTATATGGTTGTCCTCAAGCTTTATAGTCTTGAATTTAAAACTACGCTGTGCCTCTGCGTTGTAGGCCAGAAATAAAATCAGCGCTATTATTTTACAAGATATATTCCGAAGAGCCATTGCGTTTATTTAAATAGCATCTTGAGAAGAAATCAATATGCCATGGCAACAGCACCAGGACTTACATTAGTTCTCTAGCTAATTTTTTCGCAAGGTCAATAATCGTAACACACCATGCATCAGGAAAAAACGGAATTGCGTATCAGGATATATCTTACGGTGGATTTTCAAATTACAAGAAGAGACTAAAACTATAAATTAATAACAGTATAACGGTGGAAGCTTCCAACCTACATAACGTTAGTGCAGCGTAATTTAATCAGAACTGCACACCTAACACAGCCAAGCAATATCATATACGTTGCATCACTACGGTAGTATTCTCTGCTCTTTTTATCAAGCAAGTTTCGTCCATTTACAAAAACAATCACTGATTTTATAGGAGAGTAAGACAGTTTAGCTTGCAGCAACAGTTTATCTTTAATGTGCTCTACACCTCGTACACCGTCATTTTTAGACTTTATAAAACGTGAAGCAATTATTAAGAGCAAATCGGAAGAGTTTGTTTTCCTTCGCGTGGTAAAATAAATATTAATGAAATACACGAGGAAAGTTTATAAATAAAAAGCGAGACATTACCCTCGCTTTTTTATCTGACCCAGATACCCTTTTCTGGAAAACTAACTACTAATGGTTCAAATCTAATACTTAAAAATATACTGACGACCGGTGTATTTAAGGATTAAGTTTTTTTTAATGAAACAGAGAGCAAAGTCGCAATAGTATGCCTGAAAATCCTACACCTGAATATGTTCTTCTGCTGAGTTAAGGGCCGGGATAAAATTCTACAGGATAAATAATCTGTCTTAAAAATTTCATTTTTTATTGCACCTGAAACATCCAAATATATGCAGCAAGTATGCTTATCCGGTAGGCATAAAATTTGTCTGAGCCTTTTTAGGTTTAATTAAAAATACTGAAAGGAGGCATATATTATGAAAAGCTTAGTTAGATCAAACAGAAATCTGTTTCCGTCCATTCCATCCATGTTCGATGATTTTTTTACGAACAATTGGTTAGATTCGTCACTGGCAAACTGGAAAACATCTGGTGCTTCGTTACCTGCCGTTAACGTTAAGGAAACTAATGAAAACTTTGACGTTGAAGTAGCCGCTCCCGGCATGAAACGTGATGACTTCAAGGTTGAACTTGATAACAATATTCTTACCATATCTTCACAACGAGAAGACACTCAGGAAGAAAAAGATAAAGACGGTAATTATACACGAAGGGAGTTCAGCTACCAGGCATTTCAGCGTAGTTTCTCATTGCCTGAAAGTAAGGTAGAAGGTGATAAAATTTCTGCACGTTATACCGATGGTGTGCTTCATATCACGATTCCAAAAACAGAAAAAGCTAAAGTGAAACCTGCCAAACAAATAACGGTTGGATAATGTTAAGAAAAGAAGGCGGACATACCGCCTTCTTTTTTTAAATTAATAATCCAGGGTGCTTCATATCAAAGTAGTTCTTCATTTTCATTCCATCCTCATAAACGAGTTTTCCTGACTAGATTATTCTTATTATTTTTATGAAGAACTAATAAATGTGTGAAGGTCACTTTTGAAAAACTTTTTACTGCTCACTTTCCTTGTTATTTTAAATTATAAAGCGTGCTCGCAAGATACATTTATATTTCGCGGGCGGGTTATTGATGCAGAAACATCAGTATCTCTGCCTGGCGCTTCTATAAGCATAAGAGGCACTCGTATTAACGCAACAACAGAAGACGGGGGATTTTTTCAGATACGCATTCCAGAAGGGGCCTATACAGTGTCGTTTTCTTTTGTCGGCTTTATTTCGGATTCGGTTACTATAAATACAAAACATCTTACCGACGTTGAAGTCAGGCTTCATCAATCACCCACTACATTAGACAGTGTTGTAGTTTCGACTAAACAAACAGATGAGAAACTCCTGGAAACTGAAACCGGACACGTGGTATTACAACGAAAGGAATTGCAAACGCTTCCTTACTTGCTTGGAGAATTAGATCCTATTCGTATTCTTCAATTAATGCCTGGTGTACAGACTGCCGGAGAAGGAAGTACAGGATATTACGTTCGTGGTGGCGCTATTGACCAGAATCTAATGTTGCTTGATAACGCTACAGTATATAACCCAAGTCACCTCTTTGGTTTCTTCTCGATATTTAACGGATCTGTCGTTTCCAGTTTGGAAATGTTCAAGAGTGGCATTCCTTCATACTATGGCGGGAGGCTCTCATCCGTTACAAAAATAACAACGCGAAAAGGCGATGCAAACAAATTCAGAGCAGAGGGAGGCATTGGTGTTATCGCGACAAACTTGCTAATAGAAGGACCTATCGTTAAAAACAAAGGTTCGTTGCTTATAGCCGCGCGACGGACTTATGTCGATTTCTTTGCTCAGAAATTGCACGATGCTTCAATTCTAAAGCGAGACATCAACTATTACTTCTATGACCTTAACGTAA
>DATCRE010000581.1:0-8809 GCA_036569145.1 Cyclobacteriaceae bacterium | reverse complement strand
CTTTCACGGCGATCACATTTTCGCTTCCAAATTCTAAACGACTTGCGAGGTCATAAGTGAATGAAGAATAGCCATAGGGATAAACTCCAAGAGATTTTCCGTTGATAAAAACTTCGGAGTTCATATAAACACCTTCAAAGTAAATGGAAACCTTCTTGCCTTTCCATTCTATAGGAGCTTTAAAATTTTTCCGATACCACCCTATCCCGGCAGGGAAATACCCACCACCACCGGCTGTTGGATTTTTGGGACTGACTTGACCTTCTATACTCCAGTCATGCGGTAAGTCAAAGGTGCGCCAGCTTTTATCATTGAAGTCTTTTGACTTAGCAGTCGTAGTATCTCCCAAAAAGAATTTCCAATCATAGTCAAACGGTTGCATTCTTTCATTCGTGAGTTGAGAATACGTTAAGACGTTACTCATCAAAAGCACGAATACTGTTAATGCTGCTCTCACATGTTGGTTTGAAACAAATAAAATTTTTATCAGTTTATTTTGATGCATAAAGATGTGTTTGTTATCATCATAATTCTATTACTACTCTCTCACCCAAATAATCATTCGACTTAACCTTCATGCAAAGCCCCTTTTGGTTTGTCCTTAACCTTCTCAGGATTAGAGATAAGCAATGAGTTTTACCCCATTACTTATCTTACATCTTTGTTACAACGAACCGTGCCTCAATTTTTTACTACGCGTCTAACATAGATGTTGGCACCTTCTTTAATCCGGACGATATACATTCCAGGAGATAAAGACGACACATCGATTTGCGAAGGCATAAGTGGATCGCGGTAAACACTCCTTCCCTGAATATCCAATATTTCAATTTCCCCGTGTTCAACTCCGGAAACCATTAACTTGTTGTCCATTGGCTGAGGTGACAATACAAGACCGGATTTCTGTACTTCCACTGACTCATCTTGCGTTTCCATTCTCCCCCCTGGAGGCAGCATTGTAAATGTTACCACATTACTTTTAGCAGATTCCCAGTTGCTGGTATAAGAAGTAACAGAAAATTGATATGTAGAACCTGGACTAAGATTGGAAATAGTATAGGGCGTTACAGGTGTAGTGGCAAACTTGTAGCTGTTAAAGAGGTATAAGTTATAACCAGTTACGTTTGATGACGGGTCCCATTCTAGTGTTACACTTGTACTGGTCAATGTCAAAACTCGGAGATTAGTAGGTTGGCTAAGAGCTTTAACTAATAATGCTGTACTTTTCTGTGATTCTCCAATAGCATTGTAGGAAGAAACCTGCAAAGAATGTTCCTGACCTGTTATAAGATTAACCAGTGAAGATGTTGAGGTTACCGTAGCTACTTTAACACCATCTCTGTAAACATAGTAGCCACTCAACGTTCCGGTAGATGCTGACCAACTCAATCGACAATTTGAACTTGTGATATTGTTTGCCGCTAAATTTGTTGGAATTGATGGAGTACCGGGCACATAAACGTAAGGACTGCTGGAAAGAGAGCTTCCGGTTTGATTATAGGCAAATACTGTGAAGGTGTAAGTTACCCCAGGAGTTAGATTAGTCGCATTAATTGACAAAGCTGTAGTGGTTGCGATTAACACGTTATTCTGATAAATCCTGTAACCGCCAACCAGGCCTTGAGATGCAGTCCAGCTTAGCGTTAAACTTGTGTTCGTAATATTCGTTCCAGTTACACCTGTTGGTTCCGAAGGTAATAGGACTACAGGCGCCACTTGTGAATCCGCAGATTCTCCATCACTATTGTACGCAACAATGACTAAGACATTAACATTAGTTTTTGTGGTGAAATTAATAGTGGTAGAAGTAGCGGGTGCTGGTATCGTTTTGAGTAAGGCCGGAGTTGGATGTCTTTCATATACCCGATAACCCGTAACACTTCCACCTGGGGCAGTCCACGAAAGATTACAGCTTGTAGAAGTTATTCCTGACGCAGCAAAATCTGTTGGCGCTGCAAGAGGTCTTGTTTTTATTACTAACGGTGAACTTAAAGCAGATGCACCTGAAGTGTTAAAAGCCTTAACCGTGAGTGAATAATTTGTATTGGGTGTCAACCCTGCAATGGTTGTTACCACACCTGTTGTAGAAACACACAACACGCCATCTTTATAAACCTCATATCGGTCAGCGCCTTGGCATATCCATGACAACGTTGCAGAAGTATTTGTAGTTGTCGCATCCAGATATGTAGGTGCAGGAGGAATCGTTGTAAAAGATATTGAAGCTCGGGGTGAGTCTCCGCCTTTATTTGTGGCAACCACGAATACGGTATAGCTGGTACCTTCTAACAATCCTGTTAACGTAATAAATGAATTTGCAGTGGTGGTTACTAGGTTAGTACCCAAGTAAACTTTATAATTATCAACCGTGCCAGAAGGTGGTGTCCACGATATATATGCACTTGTGGAGGTAATGGATGATGCTTGTAAATTGGTAGGAGACTGGGGAGGCCTCATAGGTGTAGTTACAGTCAACGGAGAACTTTTTGCAGATGGGCCGGCTGAATTAAAAGCCTGAACTTGATAAGTATAGCTAGTATTCTCTTGTAATCCAGTAATTGGTATTGAAGTAGTTGTCACCGAACCTGGCAGTTTTACATTATTTTGATAAATATAATACCCAGATACTTGCCCTGTTGAGGCAGTCCATGATAACGTGAAACTATTTGGTGTAATACTAGCAGCCTTAAGGTTAGTTGGCACTCCAGGCACAGGCATCGTATACGTTATAGAAAGAATGATATCACTTGAAAAATTAGAAAAGCTAAACCCGTATGTGTCTACGGTATCGATTAAACTAAAAAAAACAACTTTATTATCCGACAAACTTGCCTTAACGTGATTTAAAAATCCTGCATCCGAAATTGTAATAGACGTATTTGATTCTACACTTGCGTTTGCTATTCGAGAAGTACCGCCCAATAAGTTCCACTCTTCTTCAGTTTGAAGGGTTGATGGTTTGGATGAGAGTTTTTTTAAAGCAATGGTACCCTTGGTAATTCCCACATTACTACCCTTGTAATCCCAGCACTTTAATGCTACGCTCGCCGAACTTATGATTGCTGTGCTTGGTACAGAGGATATATCAAATTCAAGATATCCACGATTTATTGTACTAGGGGACCACGAATTACCTGCAATCAATTCGTTTGAATTGTTATATAATCCATTTGACCCTTTATTCATTGAAAGAGTGGAGTTAGTTATGTTGAAAGTTTGAGTCGTTTGTGCGACATTTTTTAACGGTAATAGAAGAAAAAATAAAGGTATGATGAGGTGATGATTTTTTACCTGCAACATGAAAAGCTTCATGAAAGACATCAGGTGACTAAATTCGAAAGGTGCTTTTTTTTTCATAATAGTTAATTTATAATTTAAAGGGTTTGCTAAAAGTCAACGTGATATACTTGGACACACCATTTTTTTTGTTCGCCGTATAGATATACTTCAACTGCGCGATTTTTTTATCTGCCAGATAAAATAGTACTATTCCCATAAGTTGAATGAATCATTAAAACAAAATAGAAGTTGTTCATGATAAACTAAGTTTGCTTTACTTATCAGAGAGACAACTTCTATCATTGCATTAATGTGTATTAGTTCTTTAAAACTTTAAAAGATCGCGACCAATTTGCGCCATTTACTTTAATCAGATATAAACCTAGTTAAAGTGAAGCGCCTAATGATATTACATTCATGATTCCATAATCGTGTTACTCTTTTCTGCTTGTAAAAACTGTGTACCCGATAAAAACCGATAAATGACCATCGTGAATTCCAGATTTACCGGGCAATAACAAATTTTCCGCGAGATTCTCCTTTAGCACGTTTAACTAACAATGAATAGAATCCATTCGGTATTGCCGATATGTTTATGGTAGCAACCTCTTTACTATATGTTTTAACAGATAGTATCTTGCGACCCTGTTCGTCATAGATTATAATTTCTACTGGCTCCTTGTCCTTAGAACCGATATCGACTGATAATTTATCAAAAACCGGATTGGGAAATATCTTGATGTCATTCACCAGACTTTTAGGTTCTTCTATTCCGGTTACCGTATCTGTTGAGGTGGCCAATAGTACTGCAGTTGTAGAGAGTGCAGGTACTGATATGGTAAACGAATTTGAATGCACTGCTACTGAATTTGTTTTTAATGCATTGCTGGCATCTGACTTAAATGTCTCCGTTGATGGTAACGACGATAATTGCAGGGTTTTGCAGGTACCATTAGGAACCAAAATTCCATTGAGATTTACAGTTACACTTCGGCTTGAACTCATATCTCGATTGACAACAATCACCGTCATTGAATCAGTTGCTTCATTGACAGAGGTGTAAGCCGAAACAGTGTTTTCAAGCGAAGAAGTACTGGATACACTATATTTTTTTGCATTCCTGGTAAAGAGGTGCAAGGTTTCCCACATGCCGACAGACCAATTCCATGGAGAAAACAATTCAACGCCATTGTTTGCAAATGTACCAAGATGTGAAGCATAGATAACAGATTCAAGACTTGGATTGCTACTGGACATAGTACCCCACTCACTTAATCCAACGGTTATGCCGTGATTCGCTCCGAAATGTTCGTTTAACCAGCTGTTGAAACGCTTGAAAATATATTGTTTTGTAAGTGACGTATCCCAGCCACCTGTACTTGTTTTAACACCATTTGAACCTGGATAATCGTAGAGTGTATCATAATAAATTCGATGTCCCTGCAATGCTTCAGTATCATTATTATAATACGGATAGTTGTGAATATCTATTACATCTACTAGTTTGACTCCGGTAGCCTTATATTCATCACCAAGACGTTTTATGAAATACTCAATCCAGGGATAATACCGTCCACCAACATATATACTTTCATTTGACCATTTGTACCATTGCCATTCAGAAGTTGTGACTGGTCCGCAAAGCTTGATGTCTGGATATAAAGCTTTCGCCTTCTTTGCTAATTCTATGTAACGATCCACAAAGGCAGATGCTGATATCAGGGTTGGCATTGTCCAATCATGTGTGCCGTTCCATACATCTACCTCGTTGTCCATATTCCAGTATACAAACTGGTTTTTGTTTAACCCTAAACCATTAGCTCCAAACCAATGATCAAGAATTGCAACCGAAGAGTCAGATGGCCATGGCTTACTGAACAAAGTAATATCGCCGTCAACCAAAGCCTTGCCTCCACCTTTTGGATCGGGTGTTCCTCCACCGGCTAAATTCTGATTAACACCACTCCAATACTGGGCTTGATTATAACCCCAGTCATCAAAGTTGTGCTGGCTGCTCGATGCAACTCTACCCAGTAACTGGAAGGCAAACATGCCTTGTATATTTGGAAAGTTGGTGCTCTTATTTTGTGCCGTTACATCCCAATCTGAAGGATAAACATTATTATACCAGTCAGGATGAACATCAAGTTTTGCATGCCAGTTGTATGCCGAGGCATTGTTACCACCGTTCATCCGCGCGAAGCGTAATCCTGCATCTTTATAAAACTGCACAGGATGGTCAAAGAATTCATTTTTACCATAGATGTATGGCGAAATCAACCGCTTGTTCTTGCTAGCGTTTACTGTTATTGTTACGTTCTGTGCAAGCCCCTGGCTGACTCCGATAAACCATGTTAATGCCAGCAGGACAATTTGTTTTTTAATTGTGAATTGTTTCATATCTCTCTTGTTATTCTACCCTTGACGAATACCGTCTTTAAACCAACTTCTTATTAACCAAAACCATTATTGAACTATGTTATATTCACTCAACACTACTTCTTGTCTTCGAAGCTTTAGCAGCAAGTTTTATTTCACCGGTCAGTTTTCCGGAAGCTGCTTTTAATATAATTTCACCTGGCTCTCCGGTAGATTGTACAATCACCTGGGCCAGTCCGCTAAATAATTTTCTTTTCCATGGCATTGCGGATTTTGTAATCTGAACTATAGCCTTGAGTTCATCGTTGGATTGTTTTCCCTGAAGAGGACCGGCTTCTATTGTAACGAAGTTTTCACCGGCTTTCCACTGCGAAGCATCAATTGCCACCTCATATCCCAAAGAAGAACTTGAATGATTGAGTTGCAATGCTTTTCCATTGAGGTAAACACCGTGCTCATTTCCTACATTCGGTAATAACAACTTAATAGACATGTGGTCTGTTTTTTCCGTTATTTCAAATTTTCCACGGAACACTTTTGTTGCATTGTCATTGTTTTTATGATCGACTATCGCTGTCCATCCCTCATCATCTGCACCGGCAATAGCTTGCGTTTCATTATCTTTTGAGTTCAAGGTTTTTACTTTCCAATCAGTCACATATTCTTGTGTGATTTCGTCGAGATATTTATCTGCTTCGAGCGATGAGGGATCTCCATTGCCAACGCCAATGATTTTTCCAGGCCCTTGAATGGTGAAAATAATTTCATCATTCGCATCGGGTACGAATCTTTTTGCTTTATCAATTTCCGAAACTGTAATGATGGCGAGATCTTCACCGTCTGCTTTTATTTCAGGTTTATGAGATTGCATCTGAATACTGTTTCCTTTTTCTGTAGATTGAATAATCTCAGAAGAAACATTTTTCCCGTTTATATATCCTTTAGCTTCGAGTTTCCCAGGCATATACGGCACGCTCCACTCAGCATGTGAGTCTTTCTGAATTTTCTGTCGCCCTTGTGACTTGCCGTTTAGAAATAGTTCTACTTCTTCACAATTACTATAGGCCCACACCTTTACCGGTTCTCCATTCTTTCGCACCACAGTTGTGCCGGGATTCCAATGAGGAAAAATATGTACCATCGGTGATGTAGTCCACCATGATTTATAGTAAAATGAATTGTCTTTAGGAAAGCCACACAAATCAAGAATGCCAAATTGAGAAACAATGGCAGGCCATGCGAAAGGTGTTGGTTCACCTCTGTAATCAAAACCGGACCAAACAAACATTCCTGCAAGATAGTCTCGCTTGTTGTAGTACGTCCATCCTTGTTCTGCACTAGCTCCCCAATCACTGGGATCCCAGTCATACGCATTCAGATGGCAATGATCTTTGTCGTCTACATATATACCACGCGTTGAGAACGTAGCACCTTCTTCTGTTCCAACACCACCTTGAAGCGGAAACGTTTTGTGTTGCTGCTCTGTATCGCCATGACTTATGTAATTATATCCCATAACATCAAGCACGGTTGAGATGCCGTCACCCCATCCACCGCTTACAGCCGCGGTATAGAGCCTTGTGCTGTCCAGGCATCTGGCGTAGCGCTGCATTGTAGAGACTATGCGTGCTCCTCTCTCCCATCTTTCCATTCCCCACTCTTCGTTTCCAAGAGACCATAAAATTATGCTGGGATGATTTCGGTCGCGCACGATCATGCGCTTAAGTTCTTTCAGATTCTGATCACTCGTGCCCATTAAGCGATTCTCGTCGATGACCAGCATTCCCAATTCATCACATGCTTTTAACAAGTCAGGTGTTGGTGGATTATGTGAACAGCGATATGCGTTACATCCTATGTCTTTTAGCTTCGCGATTCTGAAGCGTTGTAATTCATCAGGTAATGCAGTGCCAACGCCTGCATGATCCTGGTGGTTATTGGTACCTTGAAGCTTTACATGTTTCCCATTCAAAAAGAATCCTTTGTCTGGATCCCATCGAATGTCTCGTATGCCAAAGGTTGTCTCATACATATCAATCAATTTCTCTCCTGAAGAAATTGTTGTTATCATTTTGTACAGGTAAGGATTTTCCAGCGACCATAATGTGGGATTACTGACTGTAAGTTGAGCCGTTAACTCGCGTGATGAACCTGCGACCAACGATGAACTACTTGTTGTAATACTATCAATCTTTTTTCCCTGAGTGTTAACGATGAAATGTCGCAGCGTAAAACCAGCCCTGGCTTTGCTATCATCATTTACAACAGTTGCCGTCACTTTAACAGTTGCTGAATTTTTAGTAATTTCTGAGGAGACAAAAGTTCCATTGTAATCAATGTGAAGCGGATCTGTTTTGACAAGCCATACATGGCGATATATGCCGGCTCCTTCGTAAAACCATCCTTCTTCCATGCCTGCATCTACCCGCACAACAATTACATTATCACCGCCGTAATTCAGATAGTCAGTAAGGTTATATTGAAAACTGCTGTAACCACTTGGTTCAACGCCGAGATAATGGCCATTGATCCACACGATGGAGTTTCGGAATACACCATCAAACTCTATAGTAATTTTTCGACCGTCATCTGTCTTGGGAATAAAAAAAGTCTTTCTATACCAGCCAATATTTCGCTCTGGAAAATTCTTTCCAATGGCTTTGAACCCGTGACTGAGACTAGCCTTGCTATCGAACGGAGCTTCAACTACCCAATCGTGAGGAACGTCAAGTTTCCGCCATGCCCGATCATCAAACATGGATGAAGCAGGACCATCTGCAAATCCACCCTTTGCGTAAAATGAAAATTCCGAGGTGCCGTAATTAAAATCCTTATCATGATCATAAGGATGCCCAAGACTAAACCGCCAGTTTCTGTCCATGAGTAGCTTCTCACGTTGAAGTGTTTGCGCAGCTACCCTCTGTGATGCCAAGGGAATAAAAATGAAATAAAAAATTAACTTGAAATACCTCGGCATATATTCTTTATGTTCTATGTTTTTTTTATAGTGTAAAACAAAATTACCTAACCGACATGTGTCTGTATCTAATGCAGGAATCGTGAACTTTGTTTTCTGAATGAAAGTACAAAGTTCACGATCCTGAAGAAGAGAAATCTATTTAGAATAAAATTCTACATTGAATTGATGCTG
>DATCRE010000580.1:0-6157 GCA_036569145.1 Cyclobacteriaceae bacterium | reverse complement strand
GTGAAGAACTACAGGATGAGGTTAAACAGTTTTTAGATGCTGAAATCGAAATTCTTACCGTTTTTAAAAATATTTACAAACAAAAAATCAACGTTGTCAAAATAAGAAATCATGGAGACTTTCATTTAGGCCAGGTATTATTTACGGGAAAGGATTTTATCATTACTGACTTTGAAGGCGAACCAGCCCGGAGTTATACAGAACGAAGATTAAAACGATCGCCCTTGCGTGATGTTACCGGAATGATTAGGTCATTCCATTATGCAACGTACGCAAGCTTGTTGCTCGATAACCAGATACGGAAGGAAGACTTTAAAAAACTCATTCCTGCATTGGATATATGGTACATGTATGTCTCACATATCTATCTCAAGTCTTATACAGAAAGTGTTACCGGAACAGGATTTATACCTAAGAATAAAGATGAATTTGATATTTTGATAAATACATTTCTGCTTGAGAAAGCTTTATACGAACTGAACTATGAAATTAATAACAGACCAAATTGGATAATTATACCATTGAAAGGCATTAAATCAATTCTTAATAAGTCAATGAAACCTCGCGACGAAAAATATGCAATGAGTGTCTGAATTCAATTTCATCTTAACGATTATATTGCCGCGTAAGCTTTAAAATTTCTTTCTCGATGCGTTCGGAAACAGGCACCTTCATTTGCCATTGCCAGTTAGTACTATTCTGTGCCGGATCATTTAACCTTGACTTCTCGTCAAGATTAAGAAAATCCTGCATAGGTATGATAACTGTTTTTGCAACTGAACGATATGCCAGTGTTATAATTTCATTGGCTACGCTTCGTTCGCTGATTCTCATATTAAGATAATCGGCTAACCGTTTTCGATCAGTTCTGGTCAGATTTTTCCGGTACCATCCTCTTGTTGTATTATTGTCGTGTGTGCCAGAATATACAATGAAGTTCTCCATATAGTTGTGGGGTATGTGTGGCGACTTATCCATGCCTTCGCCAAAGGCAAACTGAAGCACTTTCATTCCAGGTAAATTAAACTGGTCGCGGAGAGCGTATACTTCTTCGGTTATTTCGCCAAGATCTTCGGCAACAAATGGCATATCGGGAAAATGATTTTTTAATTCGTTAAAGAGGTCGTTGCCAGGGCCGGTCTTCCAGTTTCCATCTATTGCTGTACTCTTACCTACTGTTACTTGCCAGTATTTATCAAAAGCACGAAAATGATCGAGACGAAGAAGATCATAAAGCTCAAGATTCTTTTTTATCCGGGTTATCCACCAGTCATATCCTCGATTTTTTAATACATCCCAGCAATACACCGGCATGCTCCACAATTGACCATCTTTTGAAAATCCATCTGGAGGTACTCCGGCTACTCCTTTCATTTCGCCATTTTCATCGATACAAAATATTTCCTGATTAGCCCAGACATCAGCCGAATCGTGAGCAATATAAAATGGCAGATCACCAAATAGTTTTACATCTAGCCTGGCGCAATAATTTTTTAACGCGTGCCATTGTTCGAAGAATATAAATTGCTTCCATTTAACTTCAAGAAGAAATAATTCATTCTCTTGTGCTATAATCTTCAACGATGCCTCATTTCGCTTTCTAAATTCTTCAGGCCATTGATACCAGGGTGCGCAATCATACGTACGTTTTAACAATTCGAACAAGGCAAAATCATTCAACCAGTGTTCCTCTTTTTTAAGAAAGTTTTCAAATCTGTGTGATAATTTTTCAGGCTTATTTTCACTAAAAACCTGCCATGCCCTGGCAAGTAAAATTGACTTAACTGATTCCGCTTTTCTATAATTTATTTTACCCCTGTTATAAGTACGATTTTGCTTCAATTCATCAGTGATTAATAGATTCTGCTCACATAAATTTTCGAGGCTAATGAGCATGGTATTGCCAGCCATGCTTGAATAAGGACTGTATGGTGAATAGCCGGCACCTTTACTTGTGGGGTTTAAAGGCAATAACTGCCAGAGGCTCTGCCTTGCTCTGCTAAGAAAGTCAGCAAACACATGTGCTTCTTTGCCTATGTCACCAATACCAAAATCTGAAGGAAGTGACGTTATAGGCATAAGTATACCTGCATTTCTCACCTTTATGGGTTCTTCAAGTTTAATGATGGCTAGTGGCAGATCAGAAAATATGTCGCCAAGATAGATATGACCTTTGTGTTGCCCTTGAGAATGAATCAAGAAGCTACTCCATTCCAATGGTGCTTCATCCGGAAACTCGACACGGGTATCATCCCAATCAGTATAAATAGTATCGCCACTGTATACAGATATACTCGCGAGGTTTAATGAGACAACAGAAATAATCCAAACTCGGCCTCTTCTTCTGGCAAAAGCCATGCAATGATCTTTATGCTTACCTTTTATCTCTAGCGGTTTATAAAAACCTTCTGCAAAAACATCTTTATATTCATTTCTTAAGTTTAATAATTTATGAGTGAGCCACAACTTAATGTCACCAGTTGTACGCGTTCTCCATAGTTCATTTATAAGTTCAGCAGTCTCATCACCATGCTCAACAATTTTAGTCAATGCCTGCAAACGATCTTCAAAGTTAACAGGTCTTCGGTTGTCCGGATCTACAAGACTAAGATTCCATGACGTTGTTCCCTGATATGTATCTGGAATGCCTGGACTCGTAAACTTAAGAATAAGTTGAGCCAGTGAATTTAAAATTCCAAAATCAGAAATTTTGTAATGAAACATCTGAAATGATTTTTTGAAATCATCTGAGGTCAGAATGTTATTGATAAATGCGAATACAGCGTCCTCATATTGTTCGTCGGGATTATTCCATTCGGTATATTCTTTTGCTTCGCGAAATGCTTTTGTAAAATATAATTTGAGTCGCTCAACAAAGTCTGTTTCTTTGTTCATTGGAAACGCACCAATGAGTGTTTGATAAATAAAATACTCAGTATTAACATGTGGAAGATCATTTACCTTTAAAGACTTGTTTAACTCCATCCATTCTTTTGCTACCTGAATCCACTCGTCAGAAATATCAGATAATACATTAAGTCGCATTCTCACATCTTCACCGCGTTTGGTATCATGAGTAGAAGTGGTATTCATGGTGAGCGGCCAATTTACCTGACGGTGTAACATAGCCTCATGAAACTCATTTATTGTTAAACCAAAATTATCAACAGAGTCACCAACTTCATTGTGAGCGATAAACCTGTTAAAGGTATACATCAAAGTATCTTCTATTCCTTTTGCTGCCAACGGCCCGGTAAATTGCATCACGCGCTGATAGAACTGCAGCATGTTATCATTATACTGCTTATCTCCTTCCATAGGCTTATCGAGAATGCATCGTTCCAGCGCGTTTAGCGAATGTGTTAGCTTCGGATTATCAAATCTGCATTTGTAAAATATAGAACGCACCTCTTTATTTTCTTTATCCGTGAGTGGTAATGAACTTCCATACATTCTGTAAATAGGACAATGAATCAGAAACTCAGCAATAGCACTTTTAAAATCGTACGTAGTGTCTGAGTCTGTTAAGGCAACGAAATTCTTTTCTCTAAAGAATTTATAAAGATTATCGAGCTCTCCACCCATGTGATGAAGAAGTATGATTCTCTTCTTGCTGATAATCTCCTGGCCTACCGAGTTTTGTTGATCGGTAAGTTCTTTATAGAACTTTGACAGTTTTCTTTCTGCATTGTTGTTTGTAAAGAGGTTATTAGCGAATGCTAAAAAATCATATCCCGTTGTACCCTCAATGGGCCATGCTCTGTTTAACAGCTCCCCGGGTTCAAGTATTTTTTCTACTACGATATAAACATCTTCGCCACATAGACTACGCAACCTGTTAATATATTGACCAGCATCAAATAGTCCATCAATATGATCTATCCGAAGACCTTGAAATAATCCGTCGTCAATAAATCGTTTTATACTTTTGTGATATTGATTAAACACGTCTTCTGACTGCATGTTCAGACATATCAAGCCATTGACAAGAAAAAAGCGCCGGTAATTGATATGATGTATCGTCTCTTTCCACTCACATAGTCTATAGTATTGGTCATCGGCTATATCCTTTAATCTCTTGGTTGAATTATTTATTTCCTGTATACAATCTTCCAGGTAAACACTTGCATCATCATCTTGCAAGAGTGAATTGAATTGTAGTTGAAGCTCATGCCTGGCGAGTGCATATTGTACGGGCTCCGGAATGTGATGCAACTTGTCAAACTGTTTAGCAAGCTGAATAATGTTTTCGCGAGCGGCATCGGGATTAAACAATAATATAGCCTGGTACGTGCGCGAGTTTAAAGGATAAAGCTGGTCGCCGTAACGAAACCACAGACCGTTACGTTCGAACACGATCTGTAATTTTTTTGAATTTATTATTTCTTCTAATGGAGCTTCAAGGAATGGTGCCATGAGTCTTGCATTATAAAAATCGCTGGCCCACGTTATATCAAAAAAAGATGCATACACTGACATGCTTCCTTTTTCCAGTACATCCATCAACCAAACATTGTCATGATGAAAAGCCATGTGATTAGGAACAATATCCTGAATCCAACCCATACCATTGTCATGAAGTTCTTTCACAAGCAACCGAAACTGATCTTCTGTACCAATTTCAGGATTAAGGATATATGGATTCACTACATCATACCCATGCATGCTGCCGGGCACTGCTTTAAATATTGGAGAAGCATATATCGTTTTTACTCCAAGATTTTTGAGATATGGAATAATGTTGCTGAGATCTGAAAATATGAACTCACAGTTGAATTGAACGCGATATGTAGAAACCGGATTATACATTGCTGAATCTTAACACCAGGAATGACTCTGGAGGAATTATGACTTGTTGTGGTTTTGAGCGTTGAATGGCGGCCGCTGAGCCAAGCCATTTCGCATCGTCAGAATTGAAAATGACTTCGTATTTATTTTTTGTAAATTCAATTTCTTTAATTTGTTCTTTATGTGAGAAGTTGAAAAAATAGACTTCAGCAAATTTTCTAAACGTTAATCTCAACATCAGCACTTTTTGATCTTCAAAGGCTTTAATCACTACTGTTCTTCTGTCGATGTTGGCTCGGCTCTTTCGGTATTTAATAAGCTGATTGTAATATCCCAGTAAAATGAAATGTTTTCTTTTATTTAGCAGGTTCCAGTTGAGTTTTGATTTCTCAAATGATGTGATCGCTTGCGGGTCAGGCATCTCGCCGTCGATATGAAAATCTGCAAACTCTTTTTTTCTACCTTTACGTACAGACTCAATCAATTCTTCACTGGAAAAGTCTGTGAAATACAAAAACGGATTTCGTTCACCATATTCTTCACCCATAAATAACAGCGGTAGATAAGGACTCATCAAAACAGACGCCGCTAAAACTTTTTGCAAATCGAAACTGATTAGTATACTACTCCGTTCACCGAGCATTCTGTTACCAACCTGATCATGATTTTGAGAGAATACAATAAATTTATCGTCGGGGATATTATCAGTTTTTGTACCAAATGTTTTTTTTCTGTGGCATGAGTATATACCATCATATACATAGGCGTCCTTAAATGATTTGGCGAGATGATTAATTCCATTAAAATCGCTGTAGTATCCTGTAGGTTCCTGTCCTGAGGTTACACGTAACGCATGATGAAACTCATCAATCCACTGGGCATGCATTCCATAACCGCCTTCTTCGGTTTTCTCTATAAACCGGGTATCGTTCAAATCGCACTCAACAATCAAATAATGTAGTCGGCCTGTTAAAGACATCAGGGTATCTACATATTGTCGTATCTCTTTTAAAATATGTACAGGGCTGAAATCTTTAATAGCATGCACAGCGTCCAATCTTAGCGCATCAACATGAAAATCACGAAACCACATTAGAACATTTTCAATAAAATATTCTCTCACGGCGTCACATTCTGCATCATCAAAATTTACTGCGCCACCCCAGGGCGTTTTATATTTTTCAGTCAGATAGCTTCCAAACTTTTCAGCATTATTTCCCTCAGGTCCGAAATGATTATATACCACATCCAATATCACAGCAAGCCCATGCTGATGACAAGTGTTTATCAGGTGTTGTAATGAAGCAGGGCCTCCGTATGAGTTTTGTACAGCAAATGGAAAGACTCCATCATATCCCCAATTACGTGT
>DATCRE010000579.1:0-17065 GCA_036569145.1 Cyclobacteriaceae bacterium | reverse complement strand
GCTGCCATAACCGTCTTACCAGTTCCTACTACGTCAGCCAAGAAGAAGCCATTATGTTTTAAAAGTAATTCATACCCCTGATTGACTGCATCGATCTGATAACTGAGCTTCTTAAATTTCTTTAAGGGAATGTCGCTAATGCTTTCTGGATCGTATTCAATGTTTTTACCAAAAAATTCGATTAAGAATTTTACATACAGTTCAAAAGGCGTGGGGGTAGCATCTAAATAAGTTTTCTTAATTAATGAAGGCGCATCTACTGGAAGTATGGGAGTACTTTGCTCCCACAGCATTTCAAATTCCGTATTTGCAAACTTTACGTTGTCATAATCTCTTAGTTCAATATTCATTTCGTAGTTATGCTCCACATGCTCAAGTCCCAAGCCTTGTGCTGAAAGATTTGATGAACCCATAATCACCATTCCATTGGGATTATGCTCGTTGAAATTTGGAGAAAGGAAAATGTAAAACTTAGAGTGAAGTTTCTTTGAGTTGTGTGCTCTTATCTCAATTCTGCCATCGGCAATATCACCAATGAGTTGAATGATTCCATCTTCAATGTTTTTGCCATATTTCGAATTGACTATATCTTCCTGTATTGATTCGATGAATGATTGCTTGGTGTCTTTTGCATTAAGGTTAAATAAGAGACCTTGCTTTTGAGCCAATGCAATAAATGGGTCAACATTTATTCCTGCAATGATTTTTACTTTTAAGTTCGCAGGAAAATGCTTGCGGATTGCAAAATAACCTGATGCTCGAAAATAGCCGATAACAGATTTGAAGTACTCGATATTTTGCATGTGCTCAAATACACCTACAAATTTTTTGTAGAGCGTATTCTCGCCTTGATTAGTGAAGAAGTTTGATGCCAAGCCTTGCAATAGTTCAAATAACTTTAAATATAAGTGAAAACGATTGGAATTTGGGCTTTTCGGGATGTTCAGTACTTAAAAAAAGCTCCCTAAAAAGGGAGCTCTGAAATTGAAAACTCAAGCTAAGAACCTGAGCAAATACTCACGTGGGCTTGAACGCCACATTGCTAGGTTTAACTGGCCGATCATTAGTTATATAATTTACATTATGTTAAATATATACCTTTGACATCTGTGTTTACCCACCTTCTGAGACTGGGTAGACTTGCCTTTGAATTTAGACTGGCCCTACTGATTTCTCGAGCTCAATACCCACAAAGAAGCTAACACTTGATCACTTTAATAGAATAATTCTCTTCTTAAGTTTATTTTCAAGTTCAGCGACTGAAAGAGTATCTAGTTTGGCGTTGTTTGTATTACTGAACCACCCACAAAAAAGAATTTTTTTTGTCTTTACAGATTGAACTACTTTCCAGCAATATGATGGTGCTCTTGTATTACCCATTTTTCGATTTGTAAAGTACCCCCCGCAAATGATGTACAGTTTCTCCTTTTGTGACCATTTTCTCACATCAGCTTCATTTCTCTTCCAAAGTCCCCTATTAAGATTGACGGTCTGTGGCAGACAGTTGTAATAGCGAAAAGTCATTTCATCTTTCGTGCAGTCGAAAGCAAAATCTTCAGCGTTAGCCATATGGCCCTTGTCATAATTACTTCCAGCATAATCATTTTCATTAGCTGTCTCTGCATTTACATCATCGTTTTTAAAAGAAAAGCTCCTACGGTCACAGTCTCCACCTCCCTTATGTAATTTATAGCTCACGTATCTTGGCTGATGAAGAGCGTTAGAAAAATTAACTTTATAGATAACCTTGTTAATAATAAGTTGTGCGAAGGCCAGATTATGAAGTACGAGGAACAAAATGAGTGGTATGCCTTTCAGCTTATAATTTGTATATCCTTGCATGTTTGAAGGGTTTAATTACTCCAACTAAAATAACTGCATTTATTTTAGTCACCGATTTTTTGGAGAGATTTGATAGCTACTGCTCGGGATTTATTCGGGACGTTTTTCGGGATTCTAGCCATGATCAGATTCATTCTCTCTCAGAGCCTCATTAAAGGGCTCCGAGAGAGAAAATACAATTCATCTAAGCATCGGGAATTTCTGGTTCAACTAATCTGATCAATTTTTCCAGTGACTCCTGCCATCCTAAGTAACACATTTCTGCTGGTATAACTGCAGGAATGCCTTCCTGGATAACTTTGAGCTCTGTGCCACAAGAAACTTTTTTTAACCAGACAGAAGTGATCATTTCACCAGGCAAATTAGGGTCGTCAAACTTGTCTGTGTATTTGATAAATTCATTCGGTTTGAGTTCAAGATATTCTCCTCCAAAGGAGTGTCCGTTGCCCGTAGTAAAATTAGTGAACGACATTTTGAATGTCCCTCCTACGCGTACATCCATCGCATGTACGGTACACAAAAATCCATACGGTGGAAGCCATGATGCCATAGCATTTGCCTGTGTAAAGGCCCGATAAAGTTTTTCAGGTGATGCTTTGATCACTCTATGTAATGTTACGCTATTGCTTGCCATACTATTTTGCATTTAGTTAATTGATTATTTATTCTGCGGTTGATTTGAAACATTGAACATCCAGCGGATTCCAAATTTGTCTTTGCAGGTTCCCCAGTAACCCCAGAACTCATCGTGAGGAGCCACGCCATCTGCTCCGCCTGGCGAAAGTTCTTTATACAGTCGATCTGCTTCTTCTTTCGTGTCGGGGTTCAGACTGATGGTAACATTATTTCCTTCTATTAATTTATGTCCCATGCTTTCAAGCATATCCGTTGCCATAATTTCTGTGCCACCCAAAATTGGCAGTGCAACATGCATTACTTTATTTTTATCTGCTTCTGAAAGTTGAGGTGCTCCCGGTTGAGGTGGCATATCTTTCATTCGCATGAAGGGCGCAGAAAATTCAGTCTTAAAAACTTTTTTGTAATGGTTAAATGCTTCTTCAGCATTGCCCATAAAGTTGAGATAAATTGATACGTGTGCCATAGTCTTATTTTTTGTGTTTTAATTTCTATACAAATTTGGCGTGCAAAACCTTCTCATAAAAGGGGGCAAGCGACACTTGAGCGGGGCTAATGCGACATTATATAGAATTGAAACTCCCTATCTCCTTCATCCTGCTGAGAGTTGTTCGTTAGAAGACGCTGAAGAAGTGCATTTCTTAATGCGTAATTAAGTGATGCTTGTTGAGCATTATCAGTAAACAAATTTCACCGAAAGGCAATATTTACAAGTGCAGAAGTCTGTCAATAAATACAAATAGACAAATTGATTTTGTCTATGTGAATACCTGATAATTTATTTTGTATCAGTGATACCTTTCCAGCTGTCTGTTCTGAAGGGTGATGCAGGCAAGTCTTCCTTATTATAAAGATTGGCATCATCCGGATTATCTGCCCATGCATAACGAACAGCTACAGGTTGCTGTACTTCATCACTAAAAACGATTACTTTGTTTCCTGAAATATATGCTTTGGCCCATACAAATTGCTGATCACTTCCTGCAATAGCAAAACCTTTAAGATAACCATATTTGTCGCCTTTGGCCATGAGACCACTGCCTTGATTGGCAAAATCGATGATTACTTTGTTTTCCTTTATTTCCATTGATTGATAGACAGGTCCCGAATAGACAATGTCTTTTCCATAGGAAACTTTCAATGCAGCCAACGCCAGGCGCTGACCAACATCCTGTTTATTCTTTGGATGAATATCATTTGCTTCTCCAATGTCGATTGCAATCGCTTCTCCGGTTAACGGAAGTTTAAGTGCAAGATGCTGTGCTTCTCTCAACTCTGCCCATCCGCTTTGTGACGGTGAAGCCACTGGTTTCATGAAGTTGGCAAGTTGCACCCATACAAAGGGAAAATTATCATTCCATTTTTTTCGCCAGTCATTGATCATCAAAGGAAATAAATTCCGATAGTTATATGCTTCAAAGGTATTTGCCTCCCCCTGATACCAGATCACGCCTTTGATTGAACTGTTGATAAGGGGTGCCACCATGGCATTGTATAGTTGTGAAGGAAAAGAATTAGGGCCAGTGTCATGAACATCAAACTGTGTTGACACTGCACCAAACTTGTACAGCCACTCTCCTGCCAACGATATTTTTCCTGAAGATGTCTGAACGAACAGATCTTTTTCCTGTCCGTTAAATCCACCCCCACCTCCTGTGTCGAGTACTTTTACTGTGATTATATTTTTCCCAGCCTTAAGTAGTCCCGTTGGAATAGCATAATTTCTATTGGCTACCCAGTTGTTCGTAGTGCCAACCAATTTTCCATTTATGTAGGTTTCATCAAGATCATCAATAGCGCCAAAGTTGATGGCTGTAGCACCTGCTGCCTGTTGAGCCGTTAGATTGAGTTCTTTCCTGAACCACACAATGCCATCAGCACTGGGTGATATAAATTGTTCATAGCGCTGCGGCATCATCAGTTTTGTCCATGACGATGTGTTGAGCTCCTCCTGAAACCACTTCTCTCCTACTCCTGGATCATTCTTCAATGCAGCCTGATATTTTTCACGATTGACACTCCATTTTTTTTGGAGACTTAATATATCATCAAGCTTTGTGTTCTTATTTTCATCGAGCTTACTCATTTCATCCCAGCTTGTCCATGCCTGAATGTTTGTTCCACCCCACGAGGTATGAATTAACCCGATTGGAATGTTGAGATCCTGATTTAATTTTCTTCCAAAGAAATAAGCTGTTGCCGAAAATGAAGCTGTGGTGTTCGGATTACATTCCTGCCAATTGCCAGTTACATCGTCTTTTGGTGAATAGCTCAATGCTTTCTCCACCGTAAAAAATCTGATCTGCGGATAATGCGCCTTCTTCAATTCCTGCGTTGCGTTCTTAATAGAATCACCACCCCACCCTTGCATAGCCATTTCCATATTTGATTGTCCACTGCAAATCCAAACATCACCGATGAGTATGTTTCTCAACGTTATGCTATTTGTTTTGCTGCTTACAACCATCTCATAAGGACCACCATAGGTCATTGGCTTCATCGACACCTGCCAGCGGCCTTGTTTATCAGCTGTTGCCGTCAACACTTGTTGATTAAAGGTAACGGTTACTCCTTCACCTTTTGCAGCCCAGCCCCAAACCTTCAATGACTTGTCGCGTTGCAACACCATATTGTCTGAAAATATTTTGGGCAACCTCACATCTGCCATCGAGGCTTGTGCAATCAGGAAAAAAATAAAAACTATAAATCTGAATTTCATATTTACTCTCTAATAAGTCGGTAACTCTTTGTTCTTCGTTTTGAATCTGTAATAATATAAATTCCTGCTGATTGTTTTTATATATCCTGTAATAATAGTCGCTGTTAATATTGTCAATTGTTTCTAAAGGCTTTCTATTGGTGGAAGCGGCTTATTTTCTATTTACGTAATCTGCTAAGTAATCCCGGGTCTATCTCGTGACTGGGTTTAAAATCTTCGCTATTCATATAGCGCACAATACTGTTAAATAACTGATTAGCTGCTGGTCTATGTTCTTTATCTGTAAGAATGTCTGCAGTACAGATTACAATTTTTCCTTTGCCTGAACTAAATTCATAAAGAATACCCAACTCGCGATTTTTAAAAAAGTTATCTATGATTCGAATCAGCGGTTCCTTTTCTTCAATCACAACGGAATGTTTGTTTATGTCCCACCACTGCCAATCAGAATGACTGTCTGTAGGAAATGATTGAAATACTTTATGTGATGGATCAACCAGCACGCCCATCGTTCCAGGCTGATCAGGAAAATGAACAGGACTCCAGAACACTGGCACAAACTTGCCTTCTATACCTTTGATATCCTTAAGACCTGGAATTAAAAGTACTTTCTTTCCTCTTGCGAGTTCAGCTTGCGCCACATCAAAGGCTTGTGTAACAAAAACATCTCCGTTGCTTTCAAGTTGCATTTCCGGGTATACCCAAATACTCCAGGTGTTTTTATGGGTTCCCATCTGCACTTCAATTGTAAGCTTGTCAGCTGCACTTACTTTCGAAAGATCGGCGCTGATACTTCCTGCTTTCAAATTATTTCCAATTATAAAATCCTGCTTTGAAAATGATCCGGATGCTATAACACCATTTTGTTTGGAATTGATTGTCCAGGAAATTATTTGCTCTTTTAATTCCTGGGTACTAAAATTTGCTATTTCTACCGTGGCCTCAAATCGTTCTATGTTAGTGTACACTGCTTTAGGATAACGTATCAACAATGTAACGGGAGAACAAAAAGCACGGAACTCTTCTGGCGTTACAAATCCTTTACTGTCCCAAAAAGCATCTAATACACCTACCAAAGCAGTGCCCTGACCTGGAAAGTCATGTAGATCGAGCAACTGAAAACCACTGAATCCTTTTGTCTTGAGCGCTCGTTCGATTTCTTCTTTATACAATTGAACAGCAAATTTGCCACTGGCTTCTGTAAACGATCGGGCATATCGAAGCATGTTCTTGTTCACTAAATCTTTTTCTACCGCTTCCAGATTTAAGGGAGCAAGGACTCCTGTGTATTTTTTAATTTCATCTATGTTTGGGTAAACGGAATATTGACCAATTTCATGAGCAATAACTGGCACTGTGATACTATCAACAGACGCCGAATAGTCTTTGTTGAAATTAGGAGCTTCTGTATCAAATATACCCTGTCCTCTTATCCAACCTTTTTTAGTGTACTGTGTAATGAAATAATCATCTTGTGGTTCGGGCCATAAACCATGACCTTTTTGAAATGAAAATGTTGTAGTGGTATACAAGTGTCGCGAATCATTTTGTTTTAAGCGCGCCACCAGACTGTTGAGCCATTCAAAGTTACCTTCCAGTTCATTCCCCATCGACCAGAAAACAAAGGAAGGATGGTTTCCATAATTTTCGATTATTCGTAGTGCTTCGCGTTCAAGATAGTTATTGACAACTTCATCTTTTCCTGCTGTAAGACTCCAGAATGGAAGTTCGATTTGCAAATAGAAACCATGTCGGTCTGCCGCTTCGAATGCCGCTTCTGGCGGACACCAGGAGTGAAAACGTAAATGATTTAAGCCATAACTTTTTGCAATACGAAATATCTTCGCCCACGAAAGAGTATCCATCGGTGGATGTCCCTTCAATGGAAAAATTGCACACTCTAATGTGCCACGCACAAAAAATCTTCTGTCGTTAATCTGAAGTTGCGCATTGAAAGTGTTCAGTTTACGAAACCCGAATGTTGCTTGTTTGGAAACATTAATCTTTGTGCTTTTTGTTTTCGTTTGAAGATTCACCTCTAACTCGTAAAGGTTAACGTTGAACTCATCCCATGTTTTTATTTTTTCACGATCGAGTTTAACAACGAATGATAATTTCTGATTTTCACCATGAAGAGATGCTGACTTCTTTAACGGATTGAGTAGAAGTGGAATTGATAACTCAATCATCCCTTTTGATTTATGTTTTATATTATTCGCTACATCAATCTCAATTTTAAGTTGACTGCTATCATAGCTTGGAAACACCTGAACAGTTTTAATGTTGATTGCATTTAACGCTTCAAGAGAAATCGTTCCTAAAATACCATTCCAAATTACCTGTGTTCCCTCAGTATAGGCATGAGCAAAGTTTTTATCACTGAGGCTGACGTCATACTGTTTTCTATTATCAACTTTAATGGTAAGGGTATGTGTTCCTGGCGTATTTATGTTTATTAAATTGAATGTATGCGGAGCAACAAGACTTTCTCCAACGCCTTCCTGTTTTATTCCATCCACCCAAACTTCTGTTTTCCAGATTACTCGCTCTAACGTCAACTGCACTTGTTTATTTTTCCAGGTATCGGGGATTACAATTTCACGACTATACCACGCTGCACCAATGTAACTGTACTTTCGGGTAAGCTGGTCTACAATGGGTCGCTTTAATTCGGGCAACGCATTTGACCGTGTACCTATACCAGATTCATCAAGGGTACCCGGTAACTTTACTATCTGGCCAGGTAAATTTTTATCCTTGTACCATCCGCTATTTTCACCTTGATCAAGACTATCAAGTCTAACCCTCCAGTCTCCTTCAAGTGAAAATTTTAACTCTTGAGCGTAGGTTAAACTTCCTGACAACATTAAGCAGCATGATAGAAAAAATGTTTTCATTTAATATTAAATATAATTGAGACTATTTTATTTATTACACACGAATACCTGTAAACTATCCTGGTTGGCTGCTCCTATCAGAACCTTCTGATGGCTGGCAACTACATCCATGAAAGCCATTGATTTTATATCACCTTTCAAATGCAAACCACTTCGCGAATATGGCAAAACTTCATAGCCACCATCCTTGATGCCCATTAACACAAGTCCGAATGATGCATCGTCACGACCTTGTATAACATCATTCTGAAATTCGTTGCCAGCGAGTATTAAATCAATATTCTGATCATTATTCAAATCTGTACAGAGAATACTGTTGATGGGAGCAAATTGTGCCTCAAGTGGAAATGGGACAAAGCGAAATTTTCCAGCGCCAAGATTTTCCAGATAACCACTCCTGGGTTCGATCGCTTTCAAAAAACCGACTGATGTAAGATGATTGTCACCAAATATATCATCCAACGTTGCTGTCGAATAGGAAGAGTTGTTGGGAAATTTTTTCTTAATCGATGACAGTACTTCACTTAACTGATTACGACTTATTGATGGTCGCAAAACATTATTTCCATCTTTATCTTTAAAAGATTGACATAGAATGATTTCTTTAGATCCATTCAAATCAAAATCATGGTGATATAATATCCATGGTTTTGACTTAGACATTTCGCGGGCATGGTTCAATCCAACATTCCCAACCAACACATCAATATCTCCATCATTATCTATATCGCCTTTAGACATGCATCGCCACAAACCTTGCAAGTCAGAAAATTCATCACGCTGGACACGCTTAAATTTTCCATTATCGTTTTGAAAAATAATGATCGTCATCCATTCGCCCGAGACCATTAAATCATCATCGCCATCATCATCATAATCTATCCAAACCCCGCCGGTAATCATTCCTGAACTTTCTATTTCAGGTCCAACGGTTCGCGTAACGTCTACAAGTTTTCCGTTATCATTTCTAAGTAAAAAACTCCGAGGAGATTCCGGATAATGTAGTGGTGAAACTCTGCCACCCAGAAAAACATCTTCATCTCCATCATGATCAAAATCGTTAACGCTTACCACGTTGCCACTTGTCTGAATGTTGGGGGCAATTCGTTCTTTGTCTATATGAAAGTTTCCTTTCCCGTCATTCAAATAAAGTCTTGGTACATAGTAAGAAGAACCTGCCTCAAATTCATTGCTGCCGCTGGCGACAAAAAGATCAAGATCATTATCCTTGTCAATATCAAAAAAGGCAGCGCCAGTATCTTCCTCATACTTAGGCTCTGCTCCTATGGCAGTAGCCTTAAATGATCCGTTTCTTTGTTGAACAAACAGTTCACCTCTCTGAGTGAAAGATCCTCCAACAAAAAAATCAGTAAGATGATCTCCATTTACATCTGCTGTTGCAATACAAGGACCTTCATTTGAGTATTTCCTGGGAAGAAAACGTTGAAATGCGAAATCATTAAAAAACGGATCAACATGCCTGAAAGAAATATTCATACCATTTCTTAAAGAAGAAAATATAGGATGCATGAGACCATTAGAATCTTGTGAAGTAAATGTCACATTACGTTGATCAATCGTCAATACAGAATCCCATCTTACCTGGCCGATTTTTTCCCTTGAACCATCGGGCCATGTCACGAGAATAGAATCTACCATCTCTTTTCCTACACCTACAATCATTTTCTTATCAACACAAGAAAGATATCCGCGCACTGGATTCTGATCAACTAATTGCTTCTTACTCCTGGTATAGACAAACACTTTTGCACCTATGCCATCAATGTTTCCTTGTTTTCCTTTAAGATTAATAGTTATAAAATGATTGCCCTGCGATTTGTGATCAGCCTCATTCCGCATAAGTGTCGCGACGCTGTTAATATTATTGATCACTAAATCCAGATCACCATCGTTATCAAGATCTCCATAAGCAGCACCGTTCGAAATTGTATTTTCAATAATGCCTGCCTGTTGAGAGATATTATTAAACCTTAAACTATCTGCATTGCTGAATAAATAGTTCTTAAGTTTTACTGGGCCCATTTCAGCAAGTTTTTGTTGTAAAACTCTTTGCCGGTCAATTGGCATTTGCCAGCTCTGATTTCTTGAGTCTGAACGATACTGAACAAAATCAGCATGAATCAGATCACGCCCCATGCCGTTGGTGATATGAATGTCTTTGAAGCCATCATTATCAAAATCTGCTGCAAGTACACTCCAGCTCCAATCGGTTTCTGAGATACCTGCTAATTGACCTACTTCCCTAAACAAAGGATCGCCAGTGGGTAGTGTTCCTGAATTAAGTTGGAGCATGTTGCGCATTAACTGCACATCGTAACCTGCACGTCGTTCAAGTTCATATCGGTCATTGGTTAAAAAGCTAAACATCAATTTTTTCCTCTCTGTATTCTCAGGTTGCATGTCTAGTGATATGATATCCAAAGCACCATCATTATTAATGTCGGCAGCATCAACACCCATAGTCGAATAACTTTGATGCCCTAAGCTCGTAGGTGCAATGTTTTTGAAAGTACCATCTCTGTTATTCAAATAAAGTTTGTCACTGGCAAGGTAATCGTTACCAACATACAGATCAGGCCAATCATCACCATTCATATCTCCGGCAACAACACCAAGACCCAAACCTGGTGAATCAATACCTGCTACCTGGGTTACATCTGTGTAGATAATCTTTTTTAATTTTCCGGGTCCATCATTTCTCAGAAGCCGATCGCACGATATGCATTCAGGTGATTCATCTGTTTTTTTAATATCATTCGGATTTGATCCTCCAACTTTATGATTTACAAAAAATATATCGAGATCATTGTCGCGATCAAAATCAAAAAATATAGCTTGAGTATTATAGCCGATAACATCCAGACCATATTGACTCGCTTCTTCGCTAAAAGTCAGATTGCCATGGTTGATATACAGAAGGTTACTTTGCTTTTTAGTCAAATTTAAATCTGACACTGACACGTATATATCCTGCAAACCATCTTGATTAATATCTACGATAGATACACCTGTGCACCATTGCCTGGACACCAGACCTGAACTTATGGTAATGTCTTCAAATCTGAAGTCACCCTTATTGAGATATAATGCATTGCTAACCTGATTTCCCGTAAGAAAAATATCTACGAGTCCGTCATTATTGAAATCGGCAAGCCCGACTCCACCACCCATATAGGTGTATTCGTTCACCAGCAGATTTAATGAATCATTTTCGGTAATTGAATTTATAAAGTCTACACCAGTATCATCTTTGGTAAGGGATAAAAAAAAGTTTGCCTCGGGATTCTTACATGATATTAGAAACAACATGGTTATGAATCCAAAAAGCAAACTTTTAATTGGTACTTTTAAAAACCTCATAGTTATCTAATCGATCCGTAATGATTTCATGGATTAACAATCTCGCTATTCATTTACGCTATCATTATGTTATTTGTATTTTCCAACGAAAGTTGTAACGGCTCTTTTCTCAACTTTTATTCCACTGGTTTTAACTGTACTTCTTGTAAGGCTCTTTGTTGAACTGGTGGTATAGGTATCCAATTTATCACCGGAAATCTCCAGGTCTTTTAAGCTAATGTTTGCGTCTTCATTCGTGGTGTTGATAACAACAATCACTATCTTCTTTGACACTACATCTTTGTATGCGCTTACCATAATAGAGCCAGCGGCAACTATTGCTTCTTCTTTTCCTGTAATGGTTGCTGCAACGCGAATCATTCCTGGTCTGACAAATCGGGAGAAGTTACCAAAGGCCCAAAGTTGCTTGGAATCCTTCACGATGCCATCGTTCTTTGAACTAGCTGGGTTTATCGATCCATCGGGAGCGTTAATGTAAACTAACGCATCGCTATAGTCATAAGGGCTCATGGCAAGCCACCATTGCCAACTGGTAACATTAGCAATGGTGAGATCGTGATGGAGTACCTTTGCAACATATAACCCATAGTCTATGCCGGTATTTCGTGGATAGCCATTGTATTTGCCGCAAATGTCACCGAGAATTCCAAATTCACTCTGCCAGATTTGAAGAGATGGATTCACACTTGTTACTTTACTTCTTACACTTTCACGAACACTGATCATGTTGTCATCAGGACAGGTGGTAAAATAGCTATGTGCGCTGAGCACGTTCTTTACATTGGTAAGATCGCCAATGTAGTTAACAGAAGATGGCGAAAAGAATTGTGTTACCAGATCGCCTCGCCCATCATTATTTCTACCGTATAAGAAATCCAGTTGACCTGCCTCACCTACTGCTATTTGAGTGGAAATTCCTTTAGCCGAAATCTTATCAGACAACGATTTTGCAAGCTCTTTAACATCGCTGTTTAGCGCCGGCGATCCTTCCTGGGAAGCATAGCCATTTGAAGCGCCCCAATTCCATTGCGGTTCATTCACCGGGCTTAAATAATCAAAGTGCATTTTATCAGAGACCTCTACCAGAAAATCAGCAAAGGCATCCTTCATTTCTGATTTGATGTTGAGTGCTGTTCCTCCGTCACTAAATGCTTTACCATTTAATGTCATGTGAACTGGCGGAGAGATGCTAAAGCCTAACGAATATTTTACGCCTCGCTGTTTTGCGGCATCAAGAAACCAACGCTGACCAATGTGTTTGTTCCAGTCATACGTCAAATCCTGATTCTGAAAACATTGTTCTCGCCTCCACTCATCTGTAATATTACTATTTACGCCTTGTTCAAAACTTCCTGCTCCGATATTAAATCGCCAAAGTGATAATGCAATTCCCTCCGGATTACCGTTGGACATTGTGTCTTCACTGAATAGCAGATCGGCAATTTTGTTTCGCTTGTTAATATCCGCCCACTCTCCTACGAACTTTGTTGTCCAGCAATCTGATGCACCAAAACTATGAATTTCCTGAAATTCGGTTTTAAGATTTACAGACAACTCAATTTTCCCTGACGACCCACTAACCGGAGGGGGTGGTATCTGCGAGTCTGCACAGGATATCAATAGCAGTATCAGAAATGATGCTCTTATCATCGTGACAAAATCTATTTTAGTAACCTTTATTTTGAACAATCGCTCCATTGGATGAATTTATTTCCTTGCTTGGTATTGGCAAAAGTTCGTTGATACCTTCCTTGAAATAATAACCTTTATTCTGAGGCTCAAGGTCGTGACCAGGCAGGGTCTCGAAAGGATCGGTACTCGTTGCATTATAGGTTACGAACGAGCCGTCTGGTCCAAGTACTTCATCAATTAAAAGCTTATCACCACGTTTCACCCTATGCAGATCATCCCAACGGTATGTCAGTTCCCCTGCAAACTCCAATCTGCGTTCTGCAATAATCGCATCTATGAGTGCTGCTCCGGTAACATTCTTCGCTGGCAAATTAACCCGGCTGCGAATTTGATTTAAAGCGCCTTGCGCCTGTGCATCTTTACCTTGATGTGCCGATGCTTCAGCATAAATCAATAAGACTTCTCCGTAACGCATGAATATATATGGAATTGTCGACCAGCGAGTTGTATAAGACTGACCAGGTTGCTGTCTAAGTGCACGGGGCTCATAGTGCTTTCGCCAGTTCCGACCAGACTTGTTCGCGGCAAGTTGTGAATTGAAAATACCTGTTGAAAATGCTATGGGGTCACCATATACTTTTTCTCCGTGCTTATTAATTGTGCGCACTAAACGCACTGTATCATTCTCTGCTAAAAATGCTTGCTCTAAATTACTGCTGGGTACATTCCAACCCCATCCACCTTCTGCCTGAGATCCGGTAGTTGTTGGTCGTGTGTTACCCGCCTGATCATTACTGCTGATCTCAAAAATTGATTCGATCCCATTGTATTTTTTAGGAACATAGATATGACCAAAATCACTTTCAAGTCCATATTCATTTTGATCAATAACCATTTTGGCAGTTGCTTCGGCTGCTGCAAAGTTTTCAGACCAGAGCTCAGCTTTTGCTTTAAAAGCCAACGCTGCACCCTTAGATGCACGACTGATGTCATTGCCACTGTACTCACTTCTTTTAGGCAGCACCTGTGATGCTTCATCAAAATCACGAATGATTTGTGCGTACACTTCAGCTTTAGGAGTTCTTGGTATAGCAGCATCGTTAGCCGTCCGGGGAGTTGTATAAAGCGGAACATCGCCCCAGTTTTTTACAAGCTCAAAATAGAACCATCCGCGCAAAAATTTCATTTCGGCAATCAGTCTGTCTTTTAACGTCTGATCAATGTCTGCTTTAGAAATGTTTTCGATGCCATAGTTACACCGTTGCACACCGAAGTAGTTGTAAGTCCAGTAACCTTCTAAGTTTGCATTGTTTGCATCGAGATTTTGCCAATGCGCAAGTGGAAGGTAAGAAGCTGCGTTACCCCATTGGGATAAATTTCCCAACCAGCCGTCGTCTGTAGATGTATCAAAAAACTGTCTCACAAATTGTACCTGCCACCAGTCGTTCCAGTTGAGCGCGCCATAGACACCAGTAACGTAACTTACACAGCCATCTTCAGACTCAAATATTTTAGCGTTCTCCACACTTTGCACGCCGTCATCAGGAAGATCAAGAAAGCTATCTGAGCATGAGTTTAATCCCAGAGTCAGAATTAATATCGATAGTATTTTAAATGTTTTCATAATCACTTTAAGTTTAATCTATTTTACAGACCTACATTCACCCCGAAAGAATAGGTTCTTGGCACGGGATACTGTCCACGATCTATTCCATTTTGTAATTGATCATAGGATTGAACTTCAGGATTCACACCGGTATACTTCGTGATCGTAAATAAGTTTTGCACGCCCGCATAAACTCTGATCTTGTTTACACCTTTAATTAATGATTTAGGAACAGTGTATCCAAGTGTTAAAACGCGTGCTCTTAAGAATGAACCATTTTCGATGTAGTATGAAGATGATCCAAGTGTACTTGAACCCGGACGTGGATTTACATTGCTTGGATGTTCGGTCGTCCACACTTTGTTAATAGACCCTGCTTCTACGTTTGAAGAGTAGTCGCCAAGTAGCAAGTAACGTTTTGTTGTATTAAAGATTTTATGACCAAATGAACCATAAAAATCTGCCGTAAAATCAAAATTACTGTATGACAATTGAATATTGAAACCAAGCATGATTTTAGGGAAAGGGTTTCCTAATATCATACGGTCATCACCATCAATCTTACCGTCTTTATTTCTGTCTAAATATTTGAAATCACCAGGGCGGACGTTGGTTTGAAGTGGATCACCATGTTCATTCGTCCAGTTTAACACATCCTGCGAATTCTGAAAAACACCAACAACCTTATATCCATAGAATGCACCAACAGGTTCATTCTCGTATGTTCTGTTCGTTACACCAAATCGTTCAGATTCACGATAATTATTACCAGAGCCATCAACAAAACTTTTCTGTCCGTATAATTTTGTTACTCGGCTAAGTGAATGACTTACGTTTGTTCCAATGGTGTAGTGCAATCCTCCAATCTTGTTATTGTAATTCAGTGATACTTCCCAACCCTTGTTATTAAGTACACCAAAATTTAACCACTGACTGGTGCCCCATTCATATTGATTACCATTGCTAGGCTGAGTTGGAGCGTTAAGCAACAGGTCTTTAGCGTTGTTATTAAAATATTCAACGTTAGCTGTCAGACGGCCATCAAAATAAGAACCATCTAAGCCTACACTAAAATCCTGGATAACCTCCCATTTCAGATTTGGATTTCCTGATCTCCAAAGACCAAAGCCATTTGAAGTCTGACCATTGAACGGATAAATCCAGTTGTTAAGTCCGATGTTATATTTAGCAAGTACAGGTATATTACTTCCCCCACGCTGACCCCATCTTACTTTCAACATCAAATCATCCATCCATGGTTTGGTTCCCTTCATGAATCCCTCCGACGAAATTCTCCAGCCCAGCGAGCCAGATGGAAAAACAGCAAATTGATTTGATTTCGGAAATTTTGAATTACCATCTCGCCTTACGTTAGCGGTCAGATAATATTTAGACGCGTAGTTATATTCTAACCTTCCGAAGTAGGAAGAAATAGCTTCCCTTTTATTGATGTCAGTGTTAGATCCTGATACACCAAGTCCTGTAGGATCATAGTTCGTTACAATAGTAGGATCAGGAGGAATAGCATCAATGAAATTAAAGTGAGGATCATTACCATTAGTCTTACCGTTAGCATAACGCGTAGCCGAAGCGTAATACCCGTCAATATATTGAGCTTCATGGCCTGCAATAACTTTCAGGTTGTGATTCTCTCTGAAGCTACCAAACCACGTAATCGTATTTGTCCATGACCAGTTATAAGCAGTAGACGAACTTGAAGTCGCAGCAATATCATTCTGTCTTGCATTCGGAGCAAGATAATACTTCGGTGAAAAATTGCTGCTTGTCTGATTGTCAACGTTCCCTCCTATTAAAGAACGTACGGCTAGATTTTTCAAGGGTTTAATTTCCATAAAACCGTTTGACTGTATTCCATACGCATTGTTAATGGCAAGTTGCGATAACATCATTTGCTGGAAGTAGTTGGTAGAATTATTAGATGTCCTTGCGTAAGGATATCCCCAACCGCTCCAGGCCAAATCAAAATTGTATAAACTCTGATCTTCTGCTGGAATGTGATCAAGATTAGTACGAACTGGTGTTGTTGGATCTGTTCCTAATAGTCCGAGAAAATCATTTAGTGCATAGTTCTTCCAGGTTTCATATCGGGGCGCTATTGCCAAACCAAAATGCAACCATTCCTTTGGATTAAAGTCGCCATTCAACCTGGCAGTAATTCTTTCCCAACCACCCACTTGAGTTTGAGCATCTTGTTTAAAATAACTCAAGCTTGCAGCAAAAGTACTTTTATCTGTTCCTCCTGTGTAGTTGAGGTTTGCGTTAAGCAATGGTGCATAATTTCGAATAACTGATTTCCACCAATCAGTATTGATTGTTGTATCTTGAGCTGCA
>DATCRE010000578.1:0-5851 GCA_036569145.1 Cyclobacteriaceae bacterium | reverse complement strand
CCTGAGCTTTGACAAGTGGGCTTGTTAAAACTAAAAACAAAAATATGATTCTTAATAAGCCTTGTGTTTTCAAAATATTATAAGACAGCAATTCGTTTTTTTATTTATGCGCAAAAGTAGGAAATGGTTTCTGATTATAAGCCGGAGGCTATCAAACACAAAGAGTCTATCTAAAATACTGCCAAACCTGTATTTTTATAACATTTTCGTCGGTAAAAGGGGTTTTTGAGAAAATTTTTCATTTACCTTTACGCCCCTGATAAAATCATAATTACAAGTATCATGCAACTTTGAAATCTTTTGAAGCGCTGATATTTGATAACGAAATAATCAGGAAATAATTGGAAGCATGGTAGTGTAAGCACCATGACATCCTGTTGGTGAGATGAGCCTCACATTAAACCAACGATAAAAATTTAAAGCTACACGGCTCATGGCGCGAGGGAAGGAGTAAGAAGGGAATCTGGTTTTATAGAGAGTTTTTTATTGAAAAATAAATATTAGCGCAAGCGATGCTCAAAACTGTGAAAAAGCCACCAAAGGAGACCAGAAATGATATTTTAGGATGGTGTGACAGTATTCCCTTCCAATTATTCATTGTAAACTTGTACTAAACAAATTATTATACTGTGACTTTTTACTCCGTCAGACATTATTAACTTGCTTAGGAGTAAAAAAATGATTTTTTTTCAATCTAAATTTCACCTAAACAATAAATCTTTTTAAAACATGAAAACGTCTAGTCAATCGAATTCTCTTGGGGACAGTCTTAAATCCGGGTTTGCTGCAGTAGTGATCCCTGTGGAAATCGCAATAGCAGTCCTAATCTACATTTTTGTATTAGGTGACGGAAGTCACTTTCAAAATGGAGACAATACAAATCACCCCATAACTGGCGACTATTTTGGAGTAGTATATAAAGGAGGATATTTGGTGCCCCTTCTTATTTCTTTGTTGATGATGGTGTTGACTTTCGGTATCGAGCGTCTTTTAACAATCAGCAGCGCTAAAGGAAAAGGCAGCATCAAAAATTTCGTTTCTAAAATCAGATCATTACTTGCTTCTAACAGCATCGATCAGGCTATTGCTGAGTGCGATCGTCAAAAAGGATCAGTTGCCAATGTAGTAAAAGCTGGTCTTTCTAAATATAATGCTTTAGCTAAAGACAGCACAATCGAGCCAGACAAGAAAGTTATTATCATCCAGAAGGATATTGAAGAAACAACTCAGCTTGAAATGCCAATGCTTGAAAAAAACCTTGTGATCATCGCTACCATCGCTTCTATCGCAACTCTTATGGGTCTGTTAGGTACGGTTATGGGTATGATCAAGGCGTTCTCCGCTCTTGCAACTGCAGGTGCTCCTGACTCTGTTGGTCTGGCAAACGGTATCTCCGAGGCCTTGATTAACACGGCCCTTGGTATCGGTACTTCAGCTATCGCCATCATCATGTATAACTATTTCACTAGCAAAATTGATGCGTTAACATACAGCATTGATGAGGCTAGCTTTAGCATCGTGCAAAACTTTACTGCACAATCAAAAGGTTAATCATTTAAATACCTGAAATTATGGGAAAAGTAAAAGTTCATAGAAGTTCACCCTCCATAGACATGACGCCTATGGTTGACTTGGCCTTCTTGCTTGTGACATTCTTCATGCTCACGGCAACCGCTATTCCCGATGAACCCGTAGCTGTAGATACACCGTCTTCTGTTTCTGAAATTAAAATCCCGGAGAATAACGTGTTGACCATAACCATTGGTAAAGACGGTAAAGTTTTCTTTAACGTGGATGGACAATATACCCGTGCTGATTTACTAGGCAGGATGGGGGAACTTTACGGAATCAATTTCTCTGAACAGGAGAAACATAGCTTTGCGGTAATGTCGAGTATTGGTGTGCCTGTTGGAAGTTTGAAGCAGTTCCTGTCACTTGAACCAGAGAAACGTAAGCAAATTGAACAGCCTGGAATACCAGTTGATTCAGCGCATAATGAGTTAGCGGATTGGGTTCTTCAAGCCCGACTTGCCAACCGTATGCTTCGAATAGCTATTAAGGGTGATCAGGATGCTGAGTATCCGGTTGTGAAAAAAGTGATCAACACGATGATCGATAAGAAGGTGAATCGATTTAATCTGATCACAAATATGGAAAAGGGTTCTTAACTGCATCCTTTATATAAATTCAAATTAAACAAGAATTGATATGGCAGAAATAAGTCAAGGCGGCGGCGGTGGCCATAAGAAAGGTGGTAAAGTAAGAGCTAAAAAATCATCTACACGGATCGACATGACGCCGATGGTGGATTTGGCCTTCCTTCTACTTACATTCTTCGTAATGACCACGACGCTTAACAAACCTCAGACTATGGAAATAGTAATGCCTGAGAAAACCGAAGAGCCCGATGATCAGCCTAAAGTTAATGAGAAACACGTTTTAACATTAGTATTAGGTGAGAACGACAAAGTGTATTGGTATATCGGTATTACAGATCCTAAAGTTGAGCTTACAGACTTCTCTACAAGCGGAATACGCAAGCTGTTGTTAGAGAAGAAGAATGAAATACCAAAGTTGGTAATATTGATCAAGGCTTCAGACAAGTCTAAATACAAGAACATGGTGGATATTTTGGATGAGATGAATATCAACCAGATTAAGGTATACGCACTGGTTGATATTACTAAAGTTGATGAAGACCTAATTAAAGAATCACAGCTATGAAAACGCAAACAGTAGTATCGGAACGCTGGGAAGATATAGTTTTTGAAAGACGGAATAAAGAATACGGTGCTTATATACTTCGTAAGATTTATTCAAAGCACGTTGTACTGGCTGTAATCATTATGATGGTTTCTGCTGTTGTGCTCGTAGCAACTCCGTATGTAATTGCTTATATCCGTGAACACAGCGAACAGCCGGTTGAAGATACAAGGGTATTAACAACAGTTAATCTTGATCAACCACCTCCAATTACACCTAACCAGCCACCTCCACCAAAAGTGGATATTCCTCCTCCAATTAAAACTATTAAGTATGTAGCTCCTAAGGTTACAAAAGAAGAAGTTGCTGAAGAGGAAATGCCAACAGTTGAGGAACTGAAGCAAACTGAAGTTAGCACTGTAACACAGGAAGGTCCTACGGAAGTTGTTTTCGAAGAACCAGTACAACAAGTTGTTCAACAAGAAGAAGAAGATAAAATCTTTACAGTTGTTGAGCAGCAGGCGGAGTTTCCAGGTGGTATGGCAGAACTTTATAAATTCCTTAACAAAAACATCCGTTACCCGGCATCAGCCAGACGTATGGGTGTTGATGGAAAAGTATTCATACAATTTGTGGTGGATAAGGAAGGTAAAATAAGTGATGTCACCATTATCAAGAGCCTGAGTCAGGATTGCGATAAAGAAGCACTTCGTCTTATTCAACTTATGCCTCCCTGGAAACCAGGTAAGCAAAACGGTCGTGCCGTTAAATCAAAATTCGTACTTCCTTTAACATTTAAACTAGAAGTTTAATCGCTTAAAGAAATGATACCCAAATCTTTTTGCTCTCACGAGATTTAAAGATTTGGGTATTTTTAATTTTCAATAGTTACGCTCTGGTAATGGAAACAGATCCTGAAGATAAGAGAACATCACTTAACGGGGTATTCAAGTATTTTGGAATACTCATGGCAGTTGTGTACGTGGCTTTCGGATTGGGCGTAATATTCAATCCCAACGATATTTTTAGAAAAGTACCTCCTCAGTATTCGCTTCCTCTCGGAATTCTCATGATAGTGTACGGAGTTTATCGCGGGTATAGGGTTATTCAAAATTTTTTTACAAAATGATCGGACTAAAAAGATGTACATATTCTTTGCTGGTGCTGATTATTCTTAATGCAGCCTGTACAAGCAAGGATAAAAATGGTAAACCACTTGATGGACCTACCACGGGTACTATTAAAATTGCTGTAGATGAATCTTTAAAACCTCTTGTTGAGGCAGAGATTGATACCTTTGAAGGACTTTATCCAACAGCACACATTGAACCACTCTATATGTCAGAGCAGGAAGCTGTTGATGCTTTACTGAAAGACAGCGTAAGAATGATATTTTCAACCCGTCAGTTATACGATAATGAGATGGCCGTTCTAAAAGTTGTAAATATCGAACCTCGGCAAATGAATGTTGCCAAAGACGGCATTGCTTTAATCTTAAATAAATCAAATAAAGACAGTCTTTTCAGCTTTGAACAGCTCCAGGGTATTCTGGAAGGAAAGACAAATAACTGGCATCAGCTTGATCCATCGCTGCCATCAGCTAGTATTGATATAGTTTTTGATAATCCTAAATCGGGGATGGTACGGTTCTTGAATGACAGTGTAGTACACATGGATCAATTACCAAAAAATTGTTTTGCTGTAAATACAAATAAGGCTGTTGTGGAATATGTTTCACAAAAAGAGAATGCTATTGGTCTTATTGGTGTGGGTTGGATCAGCGATGATGACGATTCAACGGCAAATCAGTTTCTTGGGACAATACGTGTTGCAGGTATTAGCCGCAACAGCGATCATTATAAACCTTATCAAGCTTACCTTGCGACTAATCAGTACCCTCTGCGTCGTAATATTTATATGGTAAGCCGAGAAGCCAGAACAGGACTTGCAAGCGGTTTTATGACTTTTGTAGGAAGTGATAAAGGCCAACGGATAATTCTTAAATTAGGATTAGTGCCCGTTACCATGCCTGTTCGAATTGTTGAAGTAAAACATGAACCTTTAAAAATACAATGAAAAATTACGCCTATTCGTTTAGCAAATTTGGATTTGCTATGTTGATTCTCTTTGTGGCTAATGCTGCTCGTGTGGTTGCGCAAGAAGTTTCCAGTGCAGGAGAAGTAAAAGCAGCGTTGCGATTAATTGATATCGAAAAGCCCAGCAAGGCTATTGAATCACTCAATGCTTTAGTAAGTAAATATCCGACAGACGCAACGGTACTCTATTCGCTTGGTTATGCCTATATCAAAAAAGGAGAGCTTGATAAAGCTTCTGCTGAATTTGACAAAGGGATTAAACTGAATGACAAAGAACCGATTAACTATGTAGGAAAAGGATATGTTAGTCTGTTGAAAAACAATCAGGCTGACTCAAAGCTTAACTTCGACAAAGCCCAGGCATTAGCTAAAAAAAATGCAGCAGTCCTGAATGGCATTGCTGAAGCTTACCTTTCTAATAAGCAACTTGCTGGTGGAGCATTGGATATTCTTTTAAAATCAAAATCCATTAATGCTAAAGACCCTGCAACATTAATTCTATTAGGTGACGCTTATCTTCAGGCTAATGATGGTGGTAAAGCCGTAAGCAGCTACGAAGATGCAGCACTTGTTGATCCTAAAAATGGTAAACCACATTTTAAGATAGGTGCTGTTTATAACCGATCAAAAAATACTGAAGAAGCTATCAAAGCATTCACTAAAGCTGTAACTGTTGATCCGGAGTATGCTCCAGCATTTAAAGAACTGGGTGAAATATATTATACAAGACCAAAATCTGGAGAAGGTGCAGGTCCTGCTGATGGTCTGCTAGCAGTTAAAGCACAAGAATCATATTTGGCAATTACTGAAAATCCAGAACCAGGAAAAGTACAATTGGCATTTTACTACTTCCTTGCAAAGGATTACACTAAGGCAAATGAGATTTTTAAGCAAGTAGTAAGTAGGCCAGATGTTTTACCGATTGCTTTAAAGTTCTTTGCAAGATCATCTAAAGAGAAGGGTGAAATTGAGCAAAGCCGTCAAGCATATGAACAGTTTTTTTCTAAAGCTAAGAAAGAGGAAATTGAAGGAAGCGATTATATAACTTATGC
>DATCRE010000577.1:0-9842 GCA_036569145.1 Cyclobacteriaceae bacterium | reverse complement strand
ATCAGGTTGGAAATGCCTATGCAGCTTTTTCCATTGCTATGATAGCGGCGCCTTTTTTTGTGGGCATGCTTGCCGATCGTTATTTCGCAGCGCAAAAAGTGTTGGCGGTATTAAACTTATCTGGTGCAGCACTATTATTCTGTTTGACAAAAGTTCATGATCCGAATGTGTTTTTCTGGATCATGTTATTCTATTGCTTCACGTTCACACCAACCATTTCATTAACAAATTCCATCGCCATGCGACAGATGGAAAATCCAAAGAAAGAATTTCCGATCATCCGTGTATTTGGTACAGTTGCCTGGATTGTAGTTGTAAATATTATTGGCCTCATGGCTGTTGGCGATAAGGTTACCATATTTCAGATTTCCATGTTTGCTTCAGCTTTGCTTGGTGTATTTGCTTTTTCTCTTCCCAACACTCCACCAATATTAACTGGCCCTGTAAGCATCGCACAGATTATTGGTAAAGATGCATTTGTGTTGTTTAAAGATCGTTCTTTCACCATCTTCTTCATATCATCAATTTTGATTTGCATACCGCTTTCATTCTACTATGCGTGGGCAAATCCATCACTCACGGATGCCTATAAGGCGGCGTTCCCTGGCGCAGATCCAGGAGGTTTTAAAATTGAAAACAAAATGTCATTAGGTCAAGCTTCTGAAGTGATCTTTATGTTGCTGCTACCGTTGGCCTTTCAGCGATTTGGTGTAAAGAAAATTTTATTGATCGGATTACTGGCATGGATTATTCGATTTGTATTCTTTGCTTATGGCGAAGCCGATACATCAGCATGGATGTTATACATTGCCATTTTGCTACATGGCGTTTGTTATGATTTCTTTTTTGTGACAGGCCAGATCTATACTGATTTAAAAGCGGGTGACAAAATAAAATCACAAGCACAAGGATTGATATCGCTTGCCACCTATGGCGTTGGTATGTTTATCGGTTCCATTATTTCTGGCAAAGTGAAAGACTTGTTCACCTCCACCACTACCAACTGGACTAACGTGTGGCTTGCTCCTGCAGGTATCGCCGTAGTAGTACTCATTTTGTTCCTTTTGTTTTTTAGAGATAACATGACAAAACAAAATACCTGACAACACAACAATTATTTATATCAACATTAAAAATACACGCACTATGAATATCGCAATGCTCGGGTCTGGATTTATTGGAAGATTTTATGCCGACTCATTACAAGGCTATAGAAGCAAGGATAAAATTGTAAGCATTTATTCTCGCAGAGAAGAGAGTGCCAAAAAATTTGCAGCCGATTATCACGTTGCTTATTCAACAATTGTCATGGAACAAGCGATCAACAGACCTGAGGTTGATATTGTTTGTATCTCATTGCCGAACAATCTTCATGAAGAAGCAGTGATGCTATGCTGCAAACACAAAAAGGCTGTGATGACAACCAAGCCATTAGGCCGTAATGCTGAAGAAGCAAAGCGTATGCTCGAAGCGGTTGAGAAGGCCGGTATTTTCAATGGCTACTTGGAAGACCTGGTGTATACACCTAAGTTTATTAAAGCACATGAGAGTGTAAAGAATGGTGCGCTTGGTAGAATACTCTGGGCTAAATCACGAGAGACACATCCTGGTCCGCATAGTGATTGGTTTTGGGATATTGAACAAGCTGGTGGAGGTTGTATACTTGATCTCGGTTGTCATTGCGTGGAAATAACGCGCAGCTATATTGGCAAGGACATCAAACCCGTCGAAGTGATGTGCTGGGCCGATACACAAGTAAAACCCATCGATGCAGAAGATCATGCCATAGGTTTGGTAAAGTATGAGAACGGAGCCATTGGTCAGTTTGAAGTAAGCTGGACATTCAGAGGAGGTCTCGATTTGCGTGATGAAGTAATGGGTAGCGAAGGTACGATCTGGATTAACAGTTTTCTTCGAACAGGTTTTGATATGTTCACTACAGGTAAAGGTGGTGACTACATTGCTGAAAAAGCTGAAAGCAATACAGGTTGGTTATTTCCAGTAGGTGATGAGTTGAATGAGCTTGGTTACAATCACATGTTCATGGATATGTTTACTGCTATGGAGAAAGGAGTTCAGCCAAAAGAAACATTCTATGATGGCTATGTTGTAAATGCGATTTTAGATGCAGCTTACATGTCCGCAAAGACCAAACAGTGGGAGCCTGTTAAACTTGATATATGGCGTGGCCGTGTAGGTGTTAGCAAAGACAGTCACTTACAGGAATATGATGGCGAGCATTACCTAGTGAAAGAAGAAGTGACACACTTCGGCGCGAAGAAAGTTATTTTGAAAAATAAATCTACCGGAAAAATTATCGAGAAGACGATTTAAGGTTTCGTGAACACTGAAGCGAATCTTTCACCCAAGATTTTTCTTGAATAATTTGAGACAGCATATTGGCGAGCGTTGCTTTGCCACTCTGTTAGTTGTTTTGAACTACTGATGAATGGCATGATTTTCTTTACAAAATCAGTTGGATGATTAGGATTGACATAAATTCCGAAATTATGTTTTTCAATTTCATCTTTAATCCATCCGCCAAAATTTGCAATGACGAGTTTACCTGCAGCCATGCCATCAAAATATTTATTAGGTGAACCAGTTTCTAAAACAGGAACGGATTTGTAACAGATAAACGAGGCATCTGTAATATTCATAACATCGCGAACACCATCGCGTGTTTGAAAGGGTACAATCGTTATGTTTTGTAACATCAACCTCTTAATTGAGATCTTGAGGTTTTCAAGCATAGCACCATCGCCGCATAATATAAAATGAACTGGCAGTGCAGCTTTCTGACTGGCGCGTGCACAGTCTAAAAAGTAATTCAGTCCGTTGGCAAAACCTAACGCACCAATGTACGAAACAACAAACTTGTCTCTGACATTATACTTTTCTTCCAATGCAGGGTTCTTTGCTGACGGAGTATAGAAGTCAACATCAGCCATATTTGGTATGAGGTGAATCTGTTTTCGGCTTATCTTTTTTTCAATAGATGCTTTTATAGAGGTTGATAACGCAATAATGCTTTCTGATTGCTTATATATAATTGACTCAACTCTGTAGAGAAACCATTTAAAAACAGGATTGCTTATAAAGCCTAATTGAATAGGGGCATCGGGCCAGAGATCGCCAACTTCAAAAATATATTTTATCCCTTTTATTTTCTTGAGCCAGAGGGCAGCAAGTCCAACAGTAAGAGGGGTGGAGATGGCATAACAGATATCAACATCGGCTATTAATTTCTGTTTTCTGATGATTGCAAAAATGTATTTTAGGAAGGAGCTTGAACGTGCACCAAAGCCAAAACGATTATCATAGGGTACGGACAGATAGTGAACGTCTATCCCCTCATAATTTTCTCTTTTGTATTTATCATTATGTCCGGTAAGAATTGTTACCTGGAAACCTTTTTCGACTAAAGCTTTAGCAAGATAATATGATCGGATGGCGCCACCTTTTTGGGGTGTATTAAAATGTTGATGCAGAATTAAAACTTTCACGCTGCAAAAGAAACAAAATCAACGAACAGTGGCTATTGTTAGTGCAATGCCTTTTTAAAAATAAACAATAAGGTAGGTGTAAATAGACTTGGATAGCAGTACGCAGGTTCGATGTCAATAGACAAAATAAAATTTACCGGGGCACAAAAATTCCCTCAATTCCATTTGAAACTCCGGGCTAAGTACACTGGCCAATGGCCTCGTTAGTGACTCTTTTCCTGAAAGCTTCTGGAGTAACTCAGTATATTTAATACTGTGGCTGCTGAAGGTTCAAGTTGACTCTGATCCATGTCCCTTTTTAAAGCACACAGTTCAGCGTACAACATTTGTAATTCAGAGTCGCAGATTAGTGCTTTGCTAATCTCCTTCTCCTCCTTCTCCGTAGTCTCGTGGTATAAATACCTGATCAGGTCGTTCCGGGTAAAAGTTTTTATCATAGGCTCTGTTCTTGTTCAATTTTTTTCTCAGGTTGATCAGCGCATAACGCATCCTTCCTAAGGCTGTGTTTATACTTACGTCGGTTCGCTCTGCGATTTCCTGAAAGCTCATTTGCAAATAGTGTCTCATGATAAGCACTTGCTTTTGTTCAACAGGTAATTCTTTTATCAGGCTTCTGAGCCGAACGTGATTGTCTTTTTTCATTTGTTTTGATTCCATGGATTCTTCAGCAAATTCCAGGGAGTCGAAAACACGACTACCATCTTCCAGTATTACTTCAGGGTAGCGCTTGCATTTTCTGAAATAGTCGATCGATAAGTTGTGGGCTATTCTGCTTACCCATGGCATAAACTTTCCTTCTTCATTGTATCGGTCACCTTTAATGGTGTTTATAACTTTGATGAAAGTTTCCTGCAAAAGGTCCTCAGCAACATATCGATCTTTGACAATCAGATATATAGCAGTGAAAATTTTCGACTTGTGTCTTTTTAAGAGCACTTCGAAAGCTTCTTCGTTACCGTTTTGATAGAGCGACACTAGCTGGCTGTCACTTAATCTGTTCTCAATCATTATAGTCTACTTTAGGTAACGTAGAGGTCTCTGTCGATATTGTGTGGGTTAGTTTGAACTGTGATTAGAATGAAAAGTTATAAATATTCTCGATCAGAGCAAAAAATTTTTAAAAATTTCTTGCCTACTATAGATTTTCTTGTGCTATTTGTCGGTAGATTTTTTGGTTAAAACTCACTATGGCAATCAGCAAAAAAAAGGTAATTAAAAGCCTGGAAAACCTCTCCGAGGACCTACGGGAATTGATAAAAGAGCAATATCCGAACGGGTACGAAACAAGTATTACACGCATAATGAATGCTAAAAAAGAACCCATTTTTGTTTTCTCTCTTGAAACAGATGATGCTACTTATTTAGTAAAAGTTCCGGCAACAAAAAATAGTGATGGTGGTTATGATGTTGAGTCAGATGCACCTCAGGATTTTGACGGAGCAGGAGGAGATGATGTTGGAGGCGGCGATGACGACTTTGGTGGCGGCGGCGATGACGATGGCGATGACTACGATGACGATGGAGGAAAAAGTGGCGGCCGTGAGGCAAGCTATGATCCTGATTTTGATAGCTAAGCTGGTTATTAAAATATAAAATTTGAAAGGCCACCTTCGCGGTGGCCTTTCTCTTTTGTGTTCAAAACCCTGATCATTTCAGGATTTATAAAATGTGTTTCTGATTTAGCTGATCATCTCAAAGCCAGTATAGGGAATCAATATTTTAGGGATTCTGATTCCTTCAGGAGTTTGGTTATTCTCCAGTATGGCAGCAACAATTCTTGGAAGTGCTAACGCACTGCCATTTAATGTATGAAGTAATTGTGTTTTACCTTCTTTATTTTTATAGCGCAGCTTCAATCGGTTAGCCTGAAAAGTTTCGAAATTACTTACAGAGCTAACTTCGAGCCATCGTTGCTGAGCTGCAGAGAACACTTCCATGTCAAATGTTTTTGCTGAGGTGAACCCCATATCACCGCCACACAATAATAACTTTCTATAAGGCAGCTCCAGTTTTTCTAGCAGGCCCTGAACATATAAGCACATGTCTTCAAGCGCCTGGTAAGATTCTTCAGGTTTACGAATCTGTATAATTTCAACTTTGTCGAATTGGTGTAAGCGATTCAATCCACGAACGTGAGCGCCCCAACTGCCAGCTTCTCTTCTAAAACATGGCGTGTAACCAGTGTTCTTAACAGGAAGTTCTTCGTCTGTAAGAATTACATCGCGATAGAGATTAGTAATAGGTACTTCGGCTGTAGGAATTAGGTAGAGTTTGTCTTCTGTAACAAAATACATTTGTCCATCCTTATCAGGTAGTTGTCCTGTGCCATAACCGGATGCTTCATTAACAACAATGGGAGGTTGCATTTCGCGATAGCCCTGCTTATCAGCTTCATCGAGAAAGAAATTAATAAGAGCACGTTGTAGTCTCGCACCTTTTCCTTTATAGACAGGAAATCCTGCGCCAGCTATTTTAGTACCAAGATCAAAGTCAATGATATCATACTTCCTTATCAATTCCCAATGCGGTAATGCGTCGGCATGTAATGAAGGTATAGCGCCATGTTTATGTACTTCCAGGTTATCATCAGCACCACCACCTTCAGGCACATCTGTATGTGGTACGTTGGGAAGCAGATAAAGAATTTTCTGAAGCTCTTCTTCAGTTTGAATTAATTCAGGACCAAGATCGGCAGTGATCTTTTTTATTTCAGCAGTTCTGATTTTAAGCTTATCGGCCTCTTCTTTCTTACCTGATTTCATCAGGTTGCCTATTTCTTTAGCCAGTGAATTAGATTCAGCCAGTAAATCGTCTTGTTGACGTTGCGTTTGCTTCCTTTTTTGATCCAACACTAATACCTTATCGATTAGCTCTTCACTATTCTTAAACCTTCTTTTCTTAAGGCCAGCAATAATTTTTTCTTTTTCTTCGCGGATAATAGCAACCTGAAGCATGGGATTATATTTTTTTAGGACACCAAAATTAGTTTTTGCTTGTTAGGGATGAGAATTTCAGATGAAAATATTTTGTGTTTTTGATTGAAATGGAACTAAACTTCTTGTTATACACTTCTTAAAACAATATCAGACTCTGCATCTTAACGGTTTGTACGTTGCAGAGGCTGAAAAATATAACCTGGCAATTTGAATATCCTTTAATTTAGTTTATAATTGCATCATCATAGGGTCCTCTCTAAGACCTGCATTGTTTATAAATCCTTTTTCAAAATCAAATTTTAACTTCAAGTACTTAACATTCTTTGCTAAAATCTATTTTCAGAATCTCTGAATGCAACAATCTTAATTACATAAACTACTCAAAACCAATTCATTTTTAAACACACATGTACACTATTGACGATCTGAATGTCAGACTTCTTTCTGAATTGAAAGATATCGCTGAAGGGATGGGCGTAAAAAACGCCAAGAAGCTTTCCAAACAAGACCTTGTTTATAAAATCCTTGATCAGCAGGCCGTTTCAGCAGAACCGGCACCAGCTCCAAAACCTGCCTCACCTCAGCCTGCAGGTGAACCTGAGCGTCGCATGAGGCCACGCAAGCGCGAAAATGTAACAGCGGCGCCACAGAAAATTGAAAAAGAAGAATTATCAAGTGAAGAGCTACTTGATTCTATTAATGCAGAATTAGATGCTCCGGTTGCCCGCTTTGAAGAAGCTGCCGAGCAAGAGCCAGAATCAAATAATGAAACAGGCGGCATTGTAAATGAATCATCACCTCGATATGAAGCACCGCAACGTGAATTCAGAGAGCGTGAACGCGAAGAGCAACGTCCGCAGCAACAACGTCGTGAAAACCATATCAAAGATTTCGATGGAGCCATCAGCAACGAAGGTGTACTTGAAATCATGCAAGACGGTTACGGTTTCCTTCGCTCTTCTGATTATAACTACCTGGCGAGCCCTGATGATATATATGTATCGCCTTCACAAATCAAGTTATTCGGATTAAAGACCGGTGATACCGTTAAAGGTTTTATCCGTCCTCCAAAAGAAGGTGAAAAGTATTTTGCCTTATTGAAAGTAGAATCCGTTAACGGAAAGACTACAGAAGAAATACGCGACCGTGTTGCGTTTGAATATCTCACCCCACTTTTCCCGGAAGAAAAATTAAAGTTGAGCACAACACCAGACAATATGTCTACACGTATTCTGGATCTTTTTGCTCCTATTGGTAAAGGTCAGCGTGGTATGATTGTAGCGCAGCCAAAAACTGGTAAAACAGTATTGTTGAAAAATATTGCCAATGCAATTGCTGAAAATCATCCTGAAGTTTATTTGATTGTATTATTGATAGATGAACGTCCTGAAGAAGTTACAGACATGGCCCGCAGCGTAAAGGCTGAAGTTATTGCTTCAACTTTCGATGAGCAGGCAGAGCGCCATGTTAAAGTATCCTCTATTGTATTAGAGAAAGCAAAGCGCATGGTAGAGTGCGGTCATGATGTAGTGATCTTATTGGATTCCATCACACGTCTGGCACGTGCTTATAATACAGTGGTGCCTTCATCCGGTAAGATTTTATCGGGTGGTGTTGATGCCAACGCATTACACAAACCTAAACGTTTCTTTGGTGCAGCGCGTAACATTGAGAATGGCGGTTCATTAACCATCATTGCTACAGCTCTTATTGAAACGGGCTCTAAGATGGATGAAGTTATCTTTGAAGAATTTAAAGGTACAGGTAACATGGAGTTGCAGCTTGATCGCAAGCTCTCTAACAAACGTGTTTACCCTGCTATTGATGTGCCAGCTTCTGGTACACGAAGAGAAGATCTGTTGATGAGAGAAGACGAATTGCAACGTGTTTGGATATTGCGCAAGTACATGAGCGATATGAATTCAAACGAAGCTATGGAATTCTTACTCAGCAAAATGAAAGGCACTCGTAACAACAACGAGTTTTTGTTATCGATGAACGGATAATCAAAACTAGTTTTAGATATAAAAGGTGCAGTATAACGCTGCACCTTTTTACTTTATACCAATAGCAAAAATTTCTCATTCGCATAGCTGATGTTATCTTTGCTTTACTACACATAGTATTCTCTGTATGAAACTTGGAATTATACGCGAAGGAAAAGTGCCGCCTGATAAGCGAGTGCCATTTACACCTCAACAGGTTGAAGAAATAGCACAACGCTTTCCACAATTGCAAATAGCTTGTGAACGAAGTGAAGTGAGATGCTTCAGGGATGATGAATACCAATCATTAGGTATAGAAGTTACAAATGATATGAGCAGTTGTGATATTCTTATGGGTATCAAAGAAGTTCCTGTTGCTCAGTTGATACCAGGTAAATCATATTTGTTTTTTTCGCACACCATCAAGAAGCAGCCTTATAACAAGAAGTTACTTCAGGAAGTGTTGAAAAAGAAAATCAGGTTAATTGATTATGAAGTATTAAGAGACAGACAAGGAAATAGGCTCGTTGCTTTTGGACGTTACGCTGGGATTGTAGGCGCTTATAATGGTTTGTTAACGTATGGCAAGCGATACAATTTATTTTCTTTGCGCAGAGCCTTTGATTGCTTTGACGTGAATGATCTTAAAATAGAACTCCGTAAAGTAAAGTTACCACCCATTAAAATTATTCTTACAGGCGCGGGTCGGGTAGGAAAGGGCGCTATGGAAACACTCGACACCGCAGGCATTCGGAAAGTTAATGCTGAAGATTTTTTGACACGCACGTATAACGAACCGGTGTATGTGCAACTAAGCAGTGCCGAATATCATGTACGAAAAGAAGGAGGTCATTTTAATCGCGAAGAATTTCATAAGCATCCGGAAAATTATAAGTCGACATTTACAGCATTCACGAAAGTAGCCGAAGTATTATTGGCAGGTACATTCTGGAATCCGAAAGCTCCAAAGCTTTTTCTTCGTGAAGATATGTTACGGCCTGATTTTAAAATAAAGGTGATAGCTGATATAACATGTGACATTGATGGTTCAGTGCCCAGCACGAGACGTGCCAGTACTATTGTTGATCCTATCTATGATTACGATCCAAAAACAGACACCATATATCCGCCACTAAGCGATGAAAGATTTGTAACAACGATGGCTGTTGACAATTTGCCTTGCGAATTGCCACGCAGCGCTTCACAGGAGTTTGGTCGTGATCTTATTGACAGAATTCTAAAGCCCTTGCTGGTGGATGATGATGAAGAGATTATTGCGCGCGCAACCATTGCACAAGACGGCAAGCTGACTCCGCAATTTGAATACCTCGCTGATTACATTGCAGAATAAAAGCAATCTTAAAATTTATCGAATTGATTGAGCTAAAACAAAAACTTTTCGATCTGTGCTCTGC